>CALGAK010000054.1 GCA_937954085.1 uncultured Bacteroidota bacterium | reverse complement strand
GTTGTTGCTGGCCTTCGCCAAGTCACCCCCTCGCCAAGTCTCACTTCGCCAAGTCACCCCACGCTCCCTCGCCAAGTCGTTTAGTAGAGATACGCTCCGCTGTCGGGAGCTCCGCTTTAAAATAAGACAGTATTCTGGTCTATCTGGTTGCTTATTAGAGTTTTATGACCGGGATCGATTCAAATTTATCGACAAATCGAACTTGTAGGAAATAGACGCCTGGCTTGAGATGATCCAGGGATTGAAACTCGTATTCAATAAACGAATTCCTTTCAAATGCTTCGGGAGCAGAAGCAACAATCCGTCCCAGTGGATCGACTAGGTCGATGCGAATATCTTGATTCTGATTTAGAAACAGCTTCAGCCTAAAAGAATGGTTGAAGGGGTTTGGGAAAACGCGAATAAGCGAGTTTTCAGCAATCCCGGATTCGAATTGCTGGGTTTGAAGCAGCATGTTCGCTCTGGCAAAATCGGGAATTCCATACCCCAATTCATCGTCGGGTTGGTCGTATTGGTGCGCCGATTCTTCGATGGCTTTTAGGATTTCCATATTGCTCAAGCTTCGATTGGCTTGCCAAAGACAGGCTGCCATCCCTGCAATGATTGGCGACGAGAATGACGTTCCGCTACCAATGGCAATGCTCCCATCGTTCGCAGAAATAACTGTGCTGGCTCCCATCGCACATACATTGGGTTTAACTCGACCGTCGTAACTGGGCCCCTTGCCTGAAAAGGCAGCGTATTCACCCCATTCATCGACTGCACCAACGGCTAAAACGCTGTCGCCATCGGCAGGCGCAACAATGTAGTTCCAAGAACTCATTCCTGTATTGCCGGCCGAATTAACCACCAACATGCCTTTCGAGGCAGCAATGTCGGAGGCAATGGTGATTCGGGTCGAATTTCCATCCATATCGGCGTAGCTATGATCGGTCGAGGAATCTTGAAAAAGATTGTAGCCTAGTGAGGTGTTTAAAATGTCGGCTCCAACACTGTCGGCAAATTCAGCGGCAGCAATCCAATTATCTTCCTCGACGAGGTATTCGGTTACAGCATCTTCGCTGCGTAGCAACCAATAATGCGCTTCGGGAGCTGTTCCAATGATTTCGCCGGGAGCATTAGCAGCCATTACCGATAACACTTTCATTCCATGGGAGAAATCTTCATAAACACTTGCTTCTTTATCGACAAAATCCCAGGTTCCCAGGATTCGTCCCTGATTTCGGAGACTATCAAACATGGGGATCGTATCGGTATTCAGAAATCCTGCATCGATAACAGCAATGTGAATTCCTGCTCCACGGAATCCGGAATTGTGCAAGATATGACCGTTTAGCATTTCAATTTGAGGGAAGGCTAGGCCATAATCGTAAAAGTTTTGGGTGTCGAGCTCCACTTTTAGCGAGCTAGGCGCTGGTTCTTCGGGTTCACCGGCTCTTGTCGACTGGTAACGAAGTACTTTTTGAGTGTTTGCTACAAATGAAAGGGATTGGATTGCTCCTAATACAGCGGGCTCCATTGTTTCGATGGTTATGGCATTGAACCATTTCGATCGGGAGTGCAGCTTTACTCCGTAGGAAAGTACGCTGTCGATATAATGTGGGTTGACTGGTAAGTCGTTTTCAATCAGGGGGATTTGCTGTTGCATTCGTCGTTCTAGGGCACGTGGCGATAAAAAGTCCTGCGGTTGACTCAGCGAAAAAGGGCTTCCTACTTTGTCGGTGAACTGGATCCAATACTTATTGGGACCGGTTTGTGCTTCTGTGCGAAAGCTCGATGAAAAAATTACAATAAAGAGTAAAAAGAGGAAGATGCCTTTTTTCATGCGTGTCGTCTTATTCTTGTTTGTCGGTTAGTTCCGATTCGGTATCCAATTCCATTTGAATAATTTCAATGGCTGCTTTTTGTAACAGTTCGAGTCCCGCTTTGTTTCTGTAATCGTTCGAATAAACCACTCGACTAATTCCCGACTGGATAATCAATTTCGAACATTCCAAACAGGGTAGGGTGGTGACGTAAAGTGTTGCCCCATCGGACGAATTATTAGACTTGGCCACTTTCGTGATAGCATTTGCCTCGGCATGGAGTACCCACGGGTATGTGGTGAAATCTTCGTCTTCGCACTGATTCTCGAATCCGCTTGGGGTGCCATTATACCCATCGCTGATAATCATTTTGTTTTTTACGATTAGTGCGCCTACCTTTTTTCGTTTACAGTAACTGTTTTCGGCCCAGATGGTGGCCATTTCGAGGTAACGACGATCGAACTGTGCTTGTTTGTCTTTATAAGGATGATTTTTATTTTTCATCAGTATGCAATTTTATTTTTAAAGGTCTGATGGAATACCCATCATCTATTCATCGTGGTTGGTGGGATTGATTCGTTGTAGGTGTATTTCAAAAGCATCTTATTTCCAGTTTAAATGAAGCAAAATGGCATCGTGGTCGGAAAGAATGAGTTCTTGCTGGATGGAGGAGAGTATTGCATCATGGGAAGCTTCAAAATGAGGAGAATGAAAGATGTAATCGATGAGTAGGGGTTGATTACTCTTGCCCCAATGATTAAAGCTCGATTTAAGTTTGGAATCATTCCTTGTTTCGCGTCCACCGCGATACAGGAAATAGTCCAGCTCTTGGATGGGAGCTTCATGCGGTTGAGCGTTAAAGTCGCCTGTGAGAATGATTCCATAATCGGATGGAGCTTGTTGCATAAACTCCAGAATAACTTTGGCGCTTTCGAGCCTGGCTGTTTCGCCAACATGATCGAAATGAGTATTCAGAAAAAGGAGATTATGGTCGAGCTGGGTATCGTAGAAAGTAGCCCAGGTACAAATGCGCGGCAGGGCAGCATCCCAAGAAATACTTCCGGTGTCGGTTGGATTTGCTGAGAGCCAAAAAGTTCCTGTTTCAAGGAGGGTAAATCGATCTTTCTGATAAAAAATGGGTACGTATTCTCCTTTTGTTTTTCCATCGTCGCGCCCCACTCCAACTTGCGCATAATCCGGTAGTAAGCTATCTAGTTGCATGAGTTGATGATGTAAAACTTCTTGAAAACCAGCAATCCCAATCTCGTTAGCGATAATGGTCTTGGCAATTTCACCTTTTCTATCTTGCCAAACATAAGGGTCGTTTGGATTGTCGTACCGTAGGTTAAAACTGACAATGCGATAATCTTGCGACCAGGTGTTTAAGGAGGTTAGGAGAATCCAAGGTAGAATTAGAAAGCGAAATAGAAGCATCATTCTCAGGTGTTTAGTCGGTCGAAATAAACTCGTAGGAATTTCCTTGTTCCTCGAGGAAACGGATCAAATCTGTATAGGCAATCACCAATGAGGCTGTGTTTTCCAGCGGGTGAAAGCTGAGCTTTTCGTTTTCTTTCAGGCGTTCGTCGAGAAAGACGTGAACGGCATGATCCTGATCGTAAATTAGTCCGAAAGGGGTAACTGACCCAGGTTTGACTCCAAGGTATTTTTGCAAACGTGGTTCAGACGCGAAACTAATTTTTCCTTGGCGGAGTAGTTGTTCTATCTTTTTGATGTTCAATTCGTAGCGATGGTCGAGTATTACCAGGTAATGCCGATTCCCTTTATGATTTCGAAAGAATAGATTTTTACAATGACCACTATCCATCGACTTCCAATATTCTTTTGCAATTTCGATGGTAGGAGCAGGAGGATGCTCATGATAGTCAAAGGAAATGCCCAGTTCGTTTAGTCGTTGATATAAGAGTGGATCTCCGTTCATGCTTTTCTTTTTATGCCTGTTTCTTTAACCAACCCCCACAATAGAGCCGAGATTGCTAATGATACACCGCTTAGAAGGAAGACGATGCTGGCGTATTGGTCGATGTATCGGTTAATGAGAAAGCCAATTGCTAGGCTGGCAATTAATTGAGGCAGTACAACGGAAAGATTAAATATTCCCATGAAAAATCCCATGTTGGAACGATCGACATTCTCCGACATGATGGCGAAAGGAAGCGATACCACTGCCGACCAACCAATACTCAGAATGAAGAAGAAAGCATAAAGTACCCAAGTGCTTTCGACAAAGAAGGCGATGCCTAAATAGCCTATGGCCATGGTGGCAACCGATAAGCGATGAATTTTTACAGGTCCAAAACGTTCGCTCAAAGGTTGAAGCAGAAAAATGGGGATGAGAAAGCCTACTCCATTCAGAATGAAAAAGGACCAACCGGTTATGGCTCCTAAAGTATCTGCATCGCTAACCGATAATACTCGTTCTAAGAAAGCAAAAAGGTAGATGAACATGGTTTGAATGCCCAACCAGGAAAATCCATGGGCAAAATAAATGCGCATGAGCTGCGGCCAGTTTGTTTTGCCTGAATGGGATTCATTCTCGTTTAGGTCGGCTGAACCATTCAAAGTTTTTGGTTCCTCAATGATGAAGATAGGTAATAGCGAGAAAATCAGGATAATACCAACGCCTATGTAAATTAATTCATAATTACCAACCAGGGCACTAATGAGATAAGCCAGCGCTCCGAACAGATTCGAAATGGATTGCATCCAAGTGTACCCTTTAGTCCGTTTTTCCCCTTCGGGAGTAACGTCGGCAATTACCGAGCGGGTGGGATTAAAGCTGATGTTGATGGCTAAATCCAGCGTTAGAGCAACCGTTATGGCCACTGCCATTAAATTGGTGATACCAAGAAAACTGCTGACTACATCGATATTTGGCAGAGCCAGGATGCTGAGGGCTGTTAGAATTCCGCCAATCAAAATGAAAGGCCTGCGTCGTCCGCCTAAAAACCAAACCTTGTCGCTAATTAATCCTACGATTGGTTGACCAATGATTCCGGCTATTGGGCCAGCTGCCCAAACGATACCTATCTCATGAATTTCCAAACCGTATTTTGTTCGTAAAATCCAACTCAAAACAGCAATTTGAATGGATAATCCAAATCCCATGGCAGTAGCCGGCAGGCCAAGCAGCACATAAAAGGGATTACTGAGTTTTTTCTGAATACTTAGCATAGAGTGGTTTTATTCCGGGTTATCGAATTCATCCTGATTCTCGTCGTTTAGATAGAGCTCTAATAAGCCTTCGGGTATTTGCATGCGAAGCACTTTGGTTTCTTCGTCGATTTCGAGGAATAAGGATTCGTTGGCAGGGATAAGAATTTCTTTTCCCAGGTACTCAATTTGGAACAAGGGGTTATTCGGGATTTCAATCAGCTCGTCGATATTACCCAAGGGGATATTTTGTTCGGTAAAGAGTGAAAATCCAACTAAACTAGCCAAGCTAAGTGACTGTTCTTGGATATTTAACTGGTTTAAAGGAAGAAAAACGGCTTCTCCAAGCAACTCGCGTGCTTGGTCTTTATTATCGATAAAGCCTAATTCAGCTAGTGCAAGGTCGTTTGTTTTGAATTCGAGCGATTGAAGCGGGTAGGGAACCAAGTGGCCTTCTCTCAGGATGAAGAGGAACTCGATGTTATCGGCCGAATTAGGAAATTGATCGCTTAATTGAAGGTTTAAGGCACCCTCCAAGCCATGCGTTTTGCCAATGGTAGCAACCTGCGAATAGTCCTTTGAATTAATTACCAACATAGCAAATTGTAACTGGTAGAATTGGTTAGAAAAAGCCCTGAAAATAAAGAAATGAATTGGATATTTTTCCGAGAGAGGGTAAAAAAAAAGCCCGACGGATAGGTCGGGCTTTTGTTGGATAAACCGGAGGTTTATTCGTTGGATGTTTCTTCAGTAGTCGTTTCTGTTTGATCGGCTACTTCCTCGGTGGTTTCTTCGGCAACTTCGCTGCTGGCTTCTGCCTCGGCAGCTAATTCCGATTGTTTGGCGGCCAGCGCTTTGGCGCGCTCTTCGTTCACTTTGGCTTCGGCAGCTAAGCGTTTCTTTTCAGCTTTCGTCTTTTCATCGTCGAGATGAGCTTTCTTAGCTTCAATTTTCGCTTGCTTGGCTTCTAACCAATCTTTGAAGCGTTCTTCGGCAACCTCCAAGGTGAAGGCTCCTTTCTTTACTCCTTTAAGCAAGTGATTTTTGTAAATGATTCCCGTATAGCCTAAAATAGCTTTTACGGTGTCGGTTGGTTGCGCTCCTTTCTGAAACCAATCCAGGGTACGATCAAAATCTAATTCGATGGTTGCCGGATTTGTATTCGGATTGTACGAACCCACTCGTTCAATGTACTTACCATCCCGTGGTGCTCTGCTGTCTGCGATCACAATGTGGTAGAAAGGCTTTCTTTTCCTTCCATGTCGTGCTAATCGAATTTTTGTTGGCATAATTTCAAATAAATGATTAATAAAAAAATTTTGCGCCGCAAATATAGAATTAATTCTCAATTATTTCGCTATCTGAAAAGGGCTCTTTTGCAAATTCTTACCCCTATCTATTGGGTCGATGCAAACAATGAAGTGCAGCAATTCAAATTCGTTGGATTTATTCGCTCGACGGATGATTTAACTTGCTGACAATAAAGTAGCTAAGGGTGCTAATGAGGATGCCGAAAAAGATTGGGTCTAACCCAAAAAACAGTGGTTCGTCCCAAATAATTAAACCCAAGGTGCATAATCCTCCGGTTAACATCGAAGTGAGTGCAGCTAGCCGATTGGGTTGCTTTTGAATCAAGAGAGCTAGCACTGGAACAAAGAGTCCGGAAACCATAAAGGCATAGGAGTATAACATGAGCTCCAACACGTTTTGCATCTTGGTAGCTATAAGCACCGCCAAGATTCCAATGATTAGGGTAACCAGCTGTGAAAGGCGGATTGATTTTCTGTTTTTTTCGCTTTGCTCCGAAGCTTGTACCTGTTTTACTTGCCTTCTCCAGAGAGGCAGGATGTCGCCGGTTAAGTTACCCGAAGCAGCCATGAGGCAACTATCGGCTGTTGACATGATAGCCGAAAAATAAGCCGACATCATGAGTCCCATTAAGCCGACGGGCAAAATGTTTCGAAGAAAGAGCGGAAGTCCCAACTCCGAATCAATTTCAGATCCGGGAGCATAGCCTAATTCGGTGAAAAGTCCTTGCTGAAAGGCTACTTTAGCAAACATCCCCAGCACAATTCCCATAAAGGCCATGATGGGCCATTCAAAGAATCCGGCAATTCGCCAGGCTTTAATGGCTGTTTGCTCGTCGCGACAAGCATAAATTCGCTGATAGAGCGTCATGCCGATGAACCAAATGGGCACAATGGTAATGAACCAATTCACCCATTGAGCCCAGCTCAGGTTATTTAAGGTGAAGTAGGCCGGTGGTAATGCTTCATAGATGGCTTCCCATCCGCCTAGTTGGACAAACCCAATTGGAATTCCGATAAATATGAGTCCCGACATCAGAATGATCCATTGAAAGGTGTCGGTATAAATGACTGCTTTGATACCACCTACAACCGTGTAAATCACCGCGATGACTCCCATAATGAGCACAGCATCGATGATGCGGAGGCTGGGAAAAGTAGCTGCTGCTAGTTTTGCCCCGGCTAAAATTTGTGAACTGGTAAATCCTGTGTAGCCTATCAGGGAAATGATTCCGGCTACCAAAGCAACGCGCGTATCGTATCGATCGAGGAGCATTTGAGGAAAGGTGAGGTGGTTTTTTATCCGCGAACGATGATAAACCTTTGGGATAAGGAAAACGGAACTGAGCCAGGCTCCGAGCAGGCCGGTAAAGAGCATCCAACTTCCGGATAAACCCATCAAAAAACCTAAACCACCCAAGCCAATTGAAAAACCTCCACCAACGTCGGTTGCAACTACCGATAAACCAATATGCCCCGCCGACATGGATCGCCCACCTACGTAGTAATCTTCCTCCGATTTGTTTTTTCTGAGGAAATAAAAGCCAATGCCAAGCATGAGAATCAGGTAGATGAGAAAAATGCTGAGGTCGATCCAATGTATGTTAAGGCTGAAGCCGGAGGAAGGAAAATCCATCTTAATCGTGTTTTTGAGTTAAGACCCACAAACTTAAGGGAACTGATTGGGAAAATGAAATTTCAAGCGTTTGGATGCCTAATCGGATACTATTTTAACCTCTTATTTGTCTGATAAAAAGACTTTCCTGCCGATTACTAAGTTTTCAGCCTTGGACACGAGTTTCAACTAATCGATTTGATTAAATAGGATGAGTTTTGAACTCCAGTTTGGTGTCGATTGCTATCAAAACATAGGGTTTGTATTTACCTAAAGGTTGATTTATTGGTATAAGTCGTCTGAATTTTTCCATTTCATTCCAATAAAAAAGCCCCTACTCGAATGAGCAGAGGCTTCCTGAACAATGAATGCAATAATTAATAGGTCGCTTCTCGTTGAGCGGCTTCTTCTTTCCAGTCGAGTAATAAATTTTCGAGGAAATAGGCTTTTTCTTCGTTGAGTTTATCCATGTCTAATCCAATTAGTGCCTGAGCCTTAGCTTTAGTGCTGATGTCGGGATAGGCAAGTTGCTCGGTCATGCCAAGTTTGGCAAGTACGCGTGCTAAGGTTAAACGGGTTTCCTGAGCAATTTGAATTCCGTGTCCAATAATGCGAGATGATTCGAGGGGCGCATGGAAGGCTCCTCCGTGGCTGGCAGCAGCATAATCCCAACGCCACTGAGCTTTCCGAATCCCTTGGAGTATTTCGTGCATGTCGGTTTCAGTTGCTCCCAATTCCCAAGCCATGGCTGCCTCTAGATGAAGGTAAACCAGATTAATCTCTAATTCGTCGCGAAGCTCAATCACTTTCGTTTGACGTTCGTACACATTGGCAACTAACTTATCGGTTTCCTCGCGGTGACAAACCTGACAGCTGGAGGATACATTGCTAAGAGGAGAAGACATGTGATGCGAGGTGAATTTTTGCCCGCCCTCGCTGGTATAGGGCATGTGGCAATCGGCGCAAGAAACACCGCGGTCGGCATGGACTCCGGTGAGGAATATTTCGTAATCGGGATGTTGTGCTTTCAGCATTGGAGCTTTACTGAGCTTATGCGTCCAATCGCTGAATTCAATGGCATCGTAGTAGCGTTCCATGTCTTCCATGGTCATCCCTTCTTTCCAGGGGAAGGTAAGGTATTGTGCCCCTTCTACTTTCGTTTTATCGAAGTAATATTCTACGTGGCATTGTGCACAAACCAACGAGCGCATTTCCTGGTGGCTGGCTTTGGTAATGTCCTTCCCACGAGCTTCAAAAGCTTCAACCAATGCCGGGCGTGAAATATGCAGATTCATGGTTTCGGAATCGTGGCAATCGGCACAACCAATATGATTCACAATTTCATGACCTTTCGATGCCCAGGTTCCTTTATAAAACTCAGCAATTCCTTCTTGTTCCATCAAGCGTGGCACATCCGGACTCTTGCAAGTCCAACAAGTAGAGGGCATGGTTTTATCGGTTTCATCTTTAGGTCCACCAGTTCGAAGGGTTTTGTGCACGTCCTCAACGGCATAGTAGTGTCCGCGTCCTTGATTATAGTCTTTCGAAAATCCATAACCGGCCCACAGAATTACCAGGCGAGGGTCTTCCTCTAATACATCGACAGTAGCCGATCCCATGTATTTGCTTCTGAAGCTGGTGTCGGAGGTTTGTAAATAACTGTTATACTGTCGTGGATAGTTCTCGCCCCAAACTTCGTTGCGGGGTTCCCATTGGTTAATTTTTACCGGTGGTGCATAGGCAAAAATGGCTTCGGCACGTCGTTCCATAATCGACGATCCTAATAATCCGATGAGAAAGACTACGATCATCGATCCCAGAAAAATAAGCCAACCTAACCAAGGTTTCTTTTCAATTCGTTCTCTAATGGTTTTCATACGTTAATGATTTTAAGTGTTTTATTTAGTTGTCTGTTCGTTACTGATTTTACTTCGTGGCTTTTTGAATCCACTCGGGTATTGGACTTTGCTCAATGGGAACCCTCGTGTAGGGTGCGCTGCTCAAGGAGTTGACTCGTCCATGAGGAGTTTCCCGATGACAATGAACGCAGGATCGATCGGTACGGAAATGGTGGAAATACTCGGTTTGAGTAAGGAGTTTTTCATCTTTGATGAGCTCCAGGTGACAACGAATACAGTTTTGTTGCACTGCTTCGCGCCCTGCTTCTCGAATTCGAATCACCTGAGGTTCATTTCGCAAGGTGAATATGGTAGCATGGCGCAATCCATCCATCGCTTTGAAGTAGTATTTATTGAAGATATTGTCGTGCGGTACGTGGCAGTCGTTACAAGTAGCAACCTCGCGGTGAGCACTGTGTGCCCAAGAGGCATACTGAGGAGCCATGATGTGGCAGTTGACACAGGTTTTAGGATCTTCCGACAGATACGACCAGGCTTTGGAGAAATAGATCGTGAGGATGGCAAAGCCGAGCAGAACGCCTGATAACACAATGGCTACTAATTTCCATCTCGCCGGAGGAGCTGTTATTTCGATGAATTTTTTCATGGGTAGGTTGGTGTTTTAGTTCTTTAAACTTTCGGTGTTTTGAAAAACTGGGGAGTGTAGGTAATCATAAGCCAAGCCCAATTACTGATGGCCTCGGTCGATCCACCTTTCAGCAACTGCAGGGATGAAGTGCCTTGTATTTGCGAATATCCAAGTGTGAAGCTCGCCACTTTATTCCCTTCCGGACTATGAAAGAAGTAATTAACAAATACATCGAGTTCGATTCCTAGCGGACGTTCATAGGTTTCCGTTGGATTCATCGCTGGGTTGACTGCAACGATGTCGGTGGCTGCAGAAAAATGATGCAAGTGAGCGTTGAAAATTAGTTTAGGCGATGCTTTGTATTGAGTCATTAAATAAATGTCGGATAGTCCAACAGAGTTGAGGTGATTTCCCACATAGAAATAATCCATGAGTCCGTTGAACTTATGATTGGTTCCATAGAGTGGATTAAAGGCCAGGTTTCTTACCGTTCCGTCCGATTGTATTTCGGAGCCACCGCTCAATAGTTCATATCCCAACCCGACATTCCACGGTTTGCTTACCCGATAAAATCCTTCGAGCAGCAAGTTATAGGCGGCTAACTCCTGATTGCTTGGGTCTTTCCCCAGTTGGGCGTAGGCATTGGTATTGAATCGGAAGGAATTTTTTTGATAGACAAAACGGCCACCCAGAGTTTGGCTATAGGCCGTATGATAATCGCTGATGGCGCCATTCTCGTCGTAATCGTAATATTGCATGCCGTTGTTCAAAGCAAGCAAGCTAAGTTGGAAGGCTTCGCTACGTTTGTGAAACCACAGAAATTGCATGGCTTTGTAGTTCTTTCCAATATCGTAGAGGCCCGAAGTAAGGTTTTGCGTATGGTTGTTGAGCGCCCAACCCGCGTGAATGTTGAAACTGCCCTCGTACTTTAAAAGGAAAAGATCGTGTGAGCGGGCTTGCTGTGCCCATGCCACATTCCCAAGAATTCGTGCATCGTCGTAGTCCAGTTCCTGCCGACCAATCCGTAGCGAAAAGGCTTCGTACAGTTTCAATTCGGCCCAAGCTTCGTGCAAGGAACTGAATGCGTCCGATTCGTTCAGCTGTGGAGTTGCTCCGAAGACACGAATATCTTGCAGTGCGACTTTGGTGAGGAGCGATTCATTTTGGAATTGAAAATTGAGTCGTGTTCGTTGCGAGGTGAATAATCCATAATCCATCTCGTTCGATGCCAATTGTTTAAATCCATGGGTGTATTCGGTACGAGGACGAAATTCTCCGCTCAAGGTGAATTGAGCCATTCCGGATGAAATAGTTCCACAAAGAAGACCGATTAGCAGGAAGTAGTGTTTCATTGTAATGTGATTTAAGTCATATTAATTTTTGTCAAATATAGGTTTAGTTTTCTTAATTTCGCTTAAAATATGATTTGAAACATACTTTTTGGTGAAGTATGAATCTTGGATAAAACATGAAATAATTACCTTTACCTCGTTAAAAATGATGTATGTCCTATCAGATTGATTCACGCGATTGTGTTACTTGCAAGGAGACGAACTGTTTTTTCAAGCAGACAGCCCGTACTGAATGGCTTGAGCTATTAGGTGATCAGAAAACGACCTTGATATTTCAGCCGGGTGAGGAGATTTTTCGTGAGGGCGAGGTGATGGAAGGAGTGTATTCCATTCATTATGGTGCTGTTAAAGAAGTGATGGGTTTAGATTCCGATCAACCGGAGATTGTTTCTTTTTCGTACGATGGAATGATGATTGGTTTTCGGGGGCTTCGAAGTCGCGAGAAGAAATTTCGGACAACAGCTATAGCTCTGAGTAAGGCAGAGTTCGTATTTTTTCCGATGAAAGGTTTTCAGATTGCTTTGCGCTCGAATCCAACTATGTTGGAACGGCTTTTTCATTTGAGTTTGGAGGAATTATATCGAAAGGAAACACAATCCCGCTGGTTGTTGCGAGCCAGTGCCGAGGAGAAAGTCCGATATGTATTGCAGTATTTTACCGAGGTGTTTGGCTTGGTGGGAGAGGGCGAAAGGAAACTTGCTTTCACTCCCAGTCGCAAGGATATGGTGAGTTACTCCGGGTTGACTTACGAAACGGTGACGCGCGTACTTCGGAAGCTAAAGCAAGAGGGCTTTATCGATATCCGGGGAAAAGAAATCTACTTCGATGAGTCGTTTCGTTTCGTTTGAGGAAGGTTGATTTTTTTACAAATATCTGTTGAGCACTCATTGTTTTTTCGAAGTTCTTACTACATTTGCAGCCCGAAACGGATCCGTAGCATAATTGGATAGTGCACTTGGTTACGGCCCAAGAGGTTGGGGGTTCGAGTCCCTCCGGATTCACAAAACAGTTTGGAGCAAGAGTATTGAGCAATAGCGAGATACTCTTGTGATCAAACGTTTTGTCACTCAACACTAACTACTCACACTCAAACTATACCATATTGCCAGAGGCTCGGTTAATGAATGCGTAGCAATTTTGGACTACTTGAAAGACACAAATCAACTTGGTGAAGATACATTCAGAAAGTACTATGCTTATTTGGAAGAGCTTTCAAAAATGCTTTTTGCTATGATCAAAGGATTATCATAGTCCAATATTTTTAACCAATCCGCCATTTCCACCAACTTAATAAAATCGAAATCCGGGAAATTTTCATTCAGAACACTTTCCGGAGTTTGCAGCTCTGAGGGGTTCGACTTTCGTCCTGTCGAGTTCACAAAAAACTCCGCAGCAATCAATGCTTTGCGGAGTTTTTTCGTTGCTATATCCTTGTTAGGCTTTTCGAATTACTAAATTAAATATCAGAAAAATAAAGAGTTCGACATGTTACATAAAAGGGTTTACATCAAGATCAATAGCTTTATAATTTCTTCCTCGGAGTTTACAATACGGATGAAATATACTCCCTTCGCATAGCCCATCAGATTGAAGTCTATTCGCGTTCTGTTAGTAATCTCTGGTTCCTTAATTAATTTACCTGAGATAGTGTGAATCTGGACTGATTGAATGTGCGATCCGGTTATCGTGAAATTATCTCTTCCGGGATTTGGAAATAATTGTACAGGATTGATCACTGATTCATTAATCCCTAAAGGGTCATAAACAGTAATTGATGTGGAATCCTTGCCGGTACAATTTGTAATGGTATCTGTATAGGAATAAGTAATCCAAAATTCACCAGTACCAGTTAAAGAGGGATCAAATCCTTGAGAAGTTACGCCAGCACCAGCATATTCTCCTCCGGAAGGAATTCCAATTGGCAATGCAATCGCACCCGCATGGAGGCTGGCAGAATCCGGATTAAAATCATCAATACTCACCATTGGAGCAGGCATAAGTTCTAGTGGAAGTTCAAGGATACTATCACATCCGTGAATAGATTGAAAAGTTGCATAATAAGTTCCAGCTGTTGTTAAAAACTGACCATTGAACTCATAAAAATCACCTTCACAGATTTTAACTGTATCTACAGGAAAATAGGTTGGGTAGTTTTCTAAACGGATTATTAAAATACTGTCGCTACCTGAGCTAGTTAGCAGAGAATCCATATAGTCTCCGGGAAGAGTTTGATAAACACCAAAAATCAAGGAACTATCACCGGCACATTTGATAATGGTGTCTATCAAATTATTTTGTGTATTCTCGTGCCACTCAATCTTGGATTTAATTCCATAAACACAAGATACGAAGTCGATATCCTGATCATTATCTAAGTCTGCAGGGTAGAGATCAAAAGCAGAAATGTCTTTAATATCCTGCAATGATCCGAAGTTTCCCGAACCTAGGTTCTCTATCAGGTGAATCTTATTTGAACTAGTTGCTAAAATATCAGGCAAACTATCATTATTCACATCTCTGACAAAAAGATCATAGCCGCCAATAGTGGGAAGAGTATCGATTAAATTAACTGTGGTGAAATTTCCGGTTCCGTCATTGGGTAACCATTTTACAACTCGTAAAGTAGTTCCTGTCAACTTACCTTTGGCAATTATGTCATTATATCCATCCAGATTGAAATCAGCAATTTCAAAAGCATCAGCCCCTTCAGGGAAAAGTATATTTTGCAGTGGATTAAAATTTCCATTTCCGTCATTAAAGCCAAGGCTCAAGATTGAGCTACCTGAATAAACAAAATCTGGTTCTCCATTATTATTCAGATCAGCAAAGTCAAATGCTTTAAAATCGGGAGAGCTTGTAATTATGTTTCCAGTTCCAAATAGGCCGTTCCCTAAATTCTCAAACCAATATAAGGTTGGCATCCCGGAAACAGAAAGAGCGACGACGTCTTTTAAATTATCATTATTAAGGTCTATAGCTTTAATCTGACCCCAGGCGATCTGGCTTGATATGGTTAAAGGAGCATCGAAAGCATCATTCCCAAGATTCTTTTGCCAGATAAGGAAATCACTTTTACCACCAGAAATGACATCCGCTAAACCATCATTATCGATATCAGCGGAAAAAACACAATTGGCTTCAGATAGATTAGCATTTATTATTTCTCGCAGTGAAAATAATTGATTACCCAAATTCTTGTACCATGATACTGTATTGTCATCTTGCGATGCCACAAGTATATCCAAAAGGCCATCGTTGTTAAGATCATCAGCATGAATACTCCGTGGATTTACTGGTGCTAGATTTAGTTTTTGTCTTAATTCAAAAGTATGAATGTTATTAATCACTCTTTGTTCAAATACTGAAATTGAATTCTCATCAGTCCCGCCGACAACAATATCTTTTAACCCATCTCCTGTCAGATCTGCGGAACTGACTCCACATGGCCATGCTATTGAACTAGAAATAATCTGTTTAGGACCAAAAAATCCATTCCCTAAATTTTCCTGCCAGAAAACAGTATCCTCTAAGCTTGATGGAACTATAATATCCGTATCGTTGTCGTTATCCAGGTCCACTGCACTTAAATATCTTGGTGCTCCTATGGCAGAATTAATGGTGGACGTACCAGCGAAATTTCCATTTCCCATGTTTTTCTTCCATGGAAGTTCAGCGTAATTTGAGTACAGAATGTCAACTAACGAGTCGTTGTCAATATCTGATGTCAACGCTATTCTTGGTAATGTAGTTACATTGGAGATAATTGTTTCGGAGCCAAATATTCCATTTCCCAAATTCTTATACCAGGCAATTTTGTTATCATTTTTCGAAGAAGAGATGATATCTATGAGATTATCCTGATCGATATCTTCTGCCCAGACACTTGATGCTCCATCTGCATTTGAGTTTACTACTTGTTGATTGCCAAATGAATCGTTGCCTAAATTTTTGTACCATGCGATTTTGTCATCAACCATAGAAGAGGATAAAACATCCACTAAACTATCATTGTCTAAGTCTTTTGCATATATCTTTGATCCGCCTGATATAGAGTCGGTTATTAGTATTGAAGAGCTAAAAAGGCCGTTGCCTAGATTCTTATACCAGCGTACCGAATAGGGACTACTCGTGACAATATCTAACATATTATCATTGTTTAGATCCACAGTTATTACACTTCCCGTATAATCATCAGTATGATCATCTATGATGCGAATAATACCGTAAATTCCATATCCATCATGAGGAAACCAGGCTAATACATTATCATTTGAATTAGCAACAATGATATCAGGATTATTATCTCCGTTAAGATCTGCGAGTCCGATCTGTTGTGGACCAGAACCAATGGAGATGTGATGAGTAGAAAAATTTTGCTGGGAAAAGGAAGTTATTGAACAAAGAAGCAAAAAACTTAAAATTTGAAGTGTTCTCATACGAGTCGGGATTTAGATAGGATATAAGTATGAACAATTATACTAAAAATGAGGAACATATAGCTATTGAATATTCCATTGTGTTGCTACTAGTATGGAGTTATTTCAAATGAATATTTCACGGGTGTACCGTAATTATTTTCGCAATCGTAATACTTAAACAGATTACAATTTTCATCCAACTCATTTTCTGGAGCAATTTTTTTATCAATATAGTTTGAATTATTGCAGAAACAATCAACAAAAACCTCCGCACTTTGGGGGCATTCCGTTTGATCATTTTCATAAGTACATTTTACATAATCGATACAAATATCTGTACCATTAAACTCTAAAATTTCAGTATGAGTGCTCCCTCCCGAGACAAAAAAAGTCAAGCTCCCCGATGAAGGTGTGGCACTAGTTTGATGCAATGTGATATCAATGTAATACCCAGAACTTGGTGATGAATTATTAATCACCTCAACATTAATCACAGTTCCTGGTTGAGCAAATAGCTTACTGCTCGTTATCACAAACAAGGACAAGAGAAAAAATAAGTTTTTCATGGTATATGAGGATTTAGGTTTATTATTGAACGAAATTACGACATTAATCGCTGCTTGGCAAATAATAATTGTGATCTAGTAAGCCTTCGGGAACGAGTGAATTGATCCTTTCTAATAAAAAAATGATGAGTTGTTAGGCGCTTCGTTGCAGTCCCGACAGGAATAACCCTTTGTATAAAAACTGATGAGGTGTGTGGCTCAGGCTAAGTCCCGTAGGGACGAAACCATTGTAGCAAAAATGACCAAATATCCATTCTAGCTCTGTAGGAGCGACACAAAAAACAATCATTGTTATGCCTACAATCAACTATTGGTTCCAGTTTTAATAGAAATGAAAAATTCCTTCTCGCATACAATGCTTGACGGTGTCACCCCGCTGGGGCTTTAGGGAATTATCCTAACGATTAGCTACAAAGGTTTCGCTCCTACGGAGCTATTGCTGATCCTAAGCCCTGGGCTTGCCGATTTCGCAAAAAGTTGTAATATTTTATGTATCGCCTGGATTTATTTTAGAATGCTCAAAAAATTCTCATAGATGCCAGTTCGGCCAAGAGTGGCTTGCTCCTTTGTAGCAGAACAAACAAATTGCCATGCATTAAGCCAGCTCCTGGTAAAGCTTTTTTAGCGAGCGGGCTTGCAAATCCCATCGATATTGAGTCTCGATTGCCTGCTTGGCATTCGCCGATAACTCATCATAAAGTTTTTTATTCTGGTATAGCCTGAGTATTTGGGTAGCAAAATCGTTTGCATTTTGATCTTCGAAAACCAGTCCACAATTCGATTCACGAACCACATGCTCCTGAGCGTCGGAATTACTTACCAGAATTGGCTTCCCGAAGGACATGTACTGAAAAATTTTATTGGCAAAAGTGGTGTTGTGGTGCTTGTTTCGGTGAATGGGAGAGATTCCGACATCGGCAGCAGCTATGTATGATTGAAATTTTTCGAAAGGTTGCCAACCCTCCATATCGATATAATCAGACAAGGATAAATCGTTTATTTTTTGATGTAAAATAACGTCGGTTCGACTTTTTCCTACAATTACCAGTTTGATGTTAGGGATGGATTGCTTGAGCAGCGCAATAGCCTTAATGGCTGTAATCAAGCCTCGACGTAAACCGGTTTCACCCACATAAAGTAAGGTGAAGTTGTTTGCATACCTGGCAGTCAGTTGGGTGTCGATTTTGGCTTTTTCGTAAAATTCCTTTCGAACGGTATTGGGAACTACGGCGAATTTTTCCTCCGGTTCGTCGAGCTTTTCTTCATAATAGACTTTGGCTTCTTCGGTAACGACCACCACTTTATCGGCTTCGCGAACATACAGGCTTTCGAAATGTTCCCATCGATCAGGACTGATTAGGTATTTGCCGGGAGCATTATATACGTGTGGATAAAATTTCATGATTTCCGGACGCATTTCGTGTAAATCCAGTACACTCGGCAGATTGAATGCTTTAGCGAGTTGAATCACGGGTCGTGCAATGGCCATGTCGTGAATGTGAAGGGCTTCGACTCCGGTTCTTTTTATGAATTGTCGGATGGCGGGTTTCACTAGAGCGTGATACCACGGAAGCGTATATGCTAAGGCCGATAATTTATAGATTACTTTTCCGACTTTGTGGCGGTGAACATGTATCCCTTTGATGACCTCGTAGTGCTTAGCATCGTGCTGGTAGTCGAAACAAAACAAATGAATGTCGTGCCCTTGTTGAATTAAAAAAACAGCTTCATTTTCTACCCGTGGGTCGGGAGGAAAGGGGGCGTCGAGTATCATTCCAATTTTCATCTATCCGTTTTAATCTTTGTTGGTGTTAAGTACTGTGAATTCATCATTTTATTGCCTTAGCGTGCGCATAATGATTGTGAAATAGCGCGGAGTAAGTCTTTACTTCATCCTGGAGAATGAATCTTTCAGATGCTTATAGAGACTAATGGCATTTTCCATGTCGATGTCGGATTCTTTTGCCAATTGCTCCAGGTTTGGTTCTTTACCTGAGTTGAAATAAGGCACCAGTAAACTCATAAAGTGGTTAATTTTTTTTTCGAGTTTTTCATCGTCGATATCTGATTTAGAAGGAGTAAACAGGCGTTCGAATTCAGAGGTCGGATCTCCTTTCTTTATACCGAGTTTATCTAAAACGACAATCATGGTAGGAGTAATCCTTTCGTCGGCAAAGTCGTTTACCGGCAATCCGGCAATGCTCAATAGGTTGATGAATCCTTCGAAACCTCGATCGGTCATGGCATAACAAATAAGTACTTCATCTTTTTCCACGTAATAGGCTTTAGCAAAATGTGGGAATTCGCTCCATTTTGGGTCACTAATCCGATAAACTCCTTGGTTCCATTCCACCTGAAAATTCGTTTTGAGCGACTCCATATCCAAGTCAGGTATGTCGAAGTAGGAAGTGCAATGGACAACTTGGTCGGATCTATTCATGGTAATTGGATAAGTGCTACCGATGGTTGAGAGATAAAACGGAAAGGCGTTGGTCCGGACGGTCTCCAGGAAATCTTCATGGGTTTCGAGGGTTGGATTTAGTTCGACTGCCAGATAAAATAAATCGTCGTGTGTGATACTCCTAAACGGGATAATGGGGCCGTAAGTTTGGTAGCAATCTGCTTTCTCCGTTCTCAAAAAGAACCACATGGCATGCTCATATTCTTTGCCATAGGCAGCAATACCCGGTGAGTATAAGGGAAATTCTTCATCGGTTAATGGATCATACATCGTGTAATAATTGTTCCCCCAGTCTTTTTTGATGAAACAAAGCACATAGTTCCATGGATTATCCTTAACCATACCCAGCCAACGTTTTTGGTCTTCGGTAAGATTTTTAAACACTACATGATTGGAATATTCATGAATCCAGCCATTTGCCCCTAGGCTCATTCCGGCCAGATAGGCGGCGGTGACCCGTGGAAGAAAATCCGAGGGGAGATCTTGGAGGACTTTTGAGTATTTTTTTATTGTACGGTTTAATAGCTGGTCCAGCTTTTTTTGTTTAGCAATGAAATACATAAAAGTTTCATCAAAAACGGTTTGGCACATTTCATTGGACCAGTCTTGTTGCTCTTTGTTGATTATTGGTTTCATAAATTAGGAAGATTTTAACTTCGATTCATCATTATTTTTCGGTCGTTTTAAGTTATTTCGTCGGCGTCAACTATTTTCAAAAATAAGCCAATGATTTGGCTTCGCAACAAATTATTTCAATCGATGAAAAGCATTTTAAATCCCTTTCTTTTACTCGGATTTTTATTAATCCTGATGTTCTCTTTTTCAGCCCTTTCGGCTCAAACTACCAACCTTTCTTCGTCCCTTCCGAAAATCGACGGTAAGATCAACGACTGGAAATTACCCTTGAGTTATTTCGATAAGTCAACACGTATCACCTATTCGTTTCGAAATACGGCCGATTTTGTGTACTTCGTTTATCGCACCGACGATACCTTGCTTAGCGATAAAATTTTACGCACAGGGATTGAACTTCGAATCGAACGTGAAGGTGTCGAAGGAGATTTGAAGATCTTTTTCCCAGAGCCCAATAGGAAGAACAAGGAGTTAGCACATCACGACGAAAAAGGAGGCCGTCCGGATTTACTCGAGCATCTAAAGCTGGCTAATCAACACATTGGTGTTGATGGTTTTCGGGCAGCCAAAGGACGGGTATCGAATCCAACCGATTTTGGATTGATGGCAGCTGTCGATTTGAGCGAGGGTCAGGAACTCATCTACGAAATTCAACTTCCTATCCATGAATTATTCCCCAACGGGCTGAAAACAAGAGCAGGAACGAAGCTGGAGGTTGAGTTCGTTATTCCGGCCATGGAAGGAAAGTCGGAAAAAAAGAATAAGGGTCAACACGAACCATCGATGCGTCCTGGAGGAAAAGGTTCCGGAATGGGGAAAGGTGGAGGAAAGATGGGCGGTAGTAAAGGAAAGGAAGGTTCACCAATCCTTTCGAGAGAACAAAAAGTGAAGCAAGAATTTGTGCTGAAGTAAGCAAGCTGTCTTCCGATGTTATTCATTCTTTTGTGTAAACCAGCCATTTACAAAAGGAAAAGATTTGTTTTTTGTCTTGTTCCACAAGCCTAGTTGAAATCCTTGTAAATGAGTGGTTTTGTTGAAAAGTCCAATCTGTAATCCATGGGTAGTATGGGCGGTATTCAAAAGCGCAATGCTCACCCCATTTACCTCCTCGTAATGATTCCAAAGGAGATTCCCGGTAAGTCCATTTATTTTCGCGCCGCGACTCATCCAGAGCGACAAGGAAACCCCATTTATTTGGTCGGTGAAAGTCCCCAAGAGCGATACGAGTAATCCGTGGTGAATCGCACGTTTGGCTAGCAAGCTTCGTTGAAGCGTGGTGTCGGGGTTTTCAGATTGCCTGTGGCTTAGGAGATTCGACTTGTTGAGGTAGAAGGTTTGAATGAAGCCTTGTCCGGGAATTTGTACATTCAAGCCATACGAATACTTCGTGTAGGGTCGGTTGCAAATTGCTTCGGAACCAACTGGCCCAATGGCTATTCCGTAAATATTTTGAGCCACAGAAGGGATGAACCAAATCCCGTATCGGTCTGTGTGATCGAAAATGGAATCGCTTTGCGCAATCATCTGTGTTGGTGAGACGAAAACGGCCAAGATCACTACTACTCTTTGAAGAAGGCTCATGATTGATGAACTTGATGGGTTTAAGAATTGATTCGCACTATTTTACTGCCCTGAACGAGCTTTAATGCTTACGTGAAAATCATCGAGTAAAAGTGTGTCTTTACTTTGATTCCAAACAAAAATTTTTACTCGTTCACCTTCCTTTGGAAGATGGATTAGTCGGTTGCTGATATGATTCCACTCAGCATCGTTAATCCATTGTGGTTTAAAAGGTAGGGATTGCCAAGATAGTGTTCCCAGGTCGTTTTCAATACTGATTACCAGCGAAATGTCATGGCTTACAGATTCGACGGGCAATTTCGACCACACTTCGGCAAGAATTTCAATTGATTGCGCGCCGATACTGTCTAGTGGAAGTTGAAAGGTCGAGGAGTATCCGCCGGGTGGCAGAGCTTGGCATAGTTTCCCTTCAAAGCTAGCATTGGCATGATACCAATCCGGTCGCTCGGACCAATTGGTCGGTTGTCCCGACTCGAAATCCAGGCTACTTTGGAACAGCTCAGAGGCAGCCGTAAAGCGATTGATTTCAAAGAAAGCTCGCAAGGCATCTTGCTCAAAATCTATCTCTTCCCATTGAAATGCATAGCTGGGAGTCGAAGTGTAAAGTACACCAGGAAACAACATGATTGCCTCAATTTGGGTTGCATGGCCCGGAGCCAGGATGTGCGGGTTTATCCATAAACCATCAGCCGCGCTCCTGGGAACGATCCGGTATTTCAATATTTCCTGTTCCGTGGTTCTCAAATAAATCCACATAGGATCGTCTTTATACCAAAAACTCTTCACACGAGCCAGGAAAGCTTTGGGTAGTTTTAGTTTGATTCGTTGGAGCTTGTTGCTATCACAAGTTGGGACCGATACCCAATGGAGGAACTGGGCTTGTTGCCATTCGCTTTTATCAGTCTGAAAGAGAATCTCATCTGCTCGTTTTTGATAAAACCGCCAGTCTCCGTCGCTGATAAAATGCTGATAGCGACTAATAATTTCAAGGATGGTTTGAGGTTGATCGTTTAGCAGATAGCGATCGTCGATACTATTGAGTAAGCCACCATTGAGGTTGTTCACTCGTTTGGTGTATTGCCATGCAAGCACATCGGCACCTCTATTTTCTCTAAAATGAATTGCTCCCTGTTCGTCGAGCCAGGAGGTATAGGCTGCATAACTGTGGGGAATTACCCGCGGTTTGAATTGGAAATCATTTGCAGGAATTAGGGAGTAATCCCATGGATAAGCATCCACTGTTGCGTTGCCAATTGCTGATCGAGTAGCTTCGCTGACTCGGTTTGCGTGAATAGCTTGTTTGGTTCTTTTCTCGTTTTCCTCCTGTAAGCTATTTCGTTCAAATACAAATCGATACCAGTCGTGGCTTCGCATCCAGGAGGTTTCAGGAACAAAATAGTTTTCCGCATGGATCATGTTCAAGCTAAAGAACAAGAGAGCCAACATCGAAGCAAGAAAGCTAAGCATTCGTTTTTGTTCGGAAAGGGCAATAAAGGCAGCAAAGCCGATGAGCATGAAAAGGAAAAGTCCTTTAGTGTGAAATAAATCTTGTCGTGCCATTCCATGTTTCCACGCTCCAAAAAGTCCTAATGCGAGTATGTATGGGAAGGCTCCCGAACGTTTTTTTCGATTAATCCAGAACAAAGCAGCCGTAGCGAGAAAAAAGCCAAGCAGTAAGTAGCTGTTGTTGTGCGGGTAATAGGCTGCAGCAGCAGAATTATCGCTACTCAGTTGTATCATCCCATATAAGTATCGGAAAAAGCCGTTGAATTGGCCGTAAAGCAAGAGCCAACCTAATAGAACAAAGGCAAGCAGTAGGAGATTCTGGATCAATAATTCCCGGTAATTCCTCTTTTTGATCCAATCGTAAACTTGAAATCCTACCCAGAATAGTCCGGTTAGGATGGCTATGTAGGCTTTGATGTAGAATGCCCAGGCAGTGAGTAAAGCGATTAGATAGCGGTAAAAAGCGAACTCTCTTCGGTCGTTCAAAGCATAGAGCAGGAGTACATTAGCCAGCAGGATATGGGTGAAAGGCGCAACTAAGGCAATGATGAAACTCAGCAAAAAAGCAGTTAGGTAACCTTCGCTATTTTGCTTGCTGTCAAACAGATGGGCAAATAGAAGCCACATGCCGGCAATGAGGAAGCCATGCATTACACGGGTAAGGACAATCTGTTCTTGCAGCGGATACATGAGGAAGGCCAGGGGGCCATGTGGGAAGAGAATCTCTTTGCCAAGGGAAAAACCGTTGGAAGCAAAATAGTTATAAAGCCAAAGCAGTGGTTCATCGATGCCCGGTTTAAACCACCATTCATTCACCGGAAAGGTAATGATAATCAATATTCCGGCGGTAATTGTGAGCAGCAAAGGATGTTTTATTCGGCTGACCATTTTTGAAAATTTCCTCGAAAGTAATGCTTTTTAATGAGGATAGGGTTTTTTACTTTCGTGCCCTATGACAGCAGCAGCAATTGTCCGGGAGTTTGGCTTAGAACCACATCCGGAAGGCGGTTTTTTTCGCGAGACTTATCGAGCACAGGACGAAGTTCAGACAAAGGATGGTAAGTCCTTTTCGGCGGCTACCTTGATTTATTTTTTATTGCAAGGAAGCGATGTTTCCCATTTTCATCGGATTGCAAGCGATGAAATTTGGTTGTTTCATTTAGGAGGCCCCTTGCGTTTGTTTTGGATCGATGGGAAGGGTCGTCTTGATTCGGTGCTGCTGGGAAGCAATTGGCAAGCGGGGGAGCAGTTGCAATGGGTTGTTCGTTCTAACACGTGGTTTGCTGCCCGTTTGGAGCAGCCTGCGTCGTATGCTCTGGTAAGTTGCGCCGTTGCTCCGGGATTCGATTTTGCCGATTTTGAAATGGCCAACCATGAAACCATGCGGAAATCCTACCCAAGGCTTTATGAAGAAATTATACCTTTAATCTCCGATTCATGGAGTCGGCAATCCGGAATAAGCCAACAATGAAAAAGGTCCTCATCATAACCCATTACTGGCCTCCAGCAGGGGGCGGTGGAGTACAGCGCTGGCTTAAGTTTAGTGCTTACTTGCCTGAATTTGCCTGGGAGCCCGTGGTGGTTCATCCTGTAGGAGCCGATTATCCAAACCTGGATTCTTCCTTAATCGCCGATGTGTCGGATCAATTGCAAACCATTCCGGTACCCATTTGGGAACCGTATCAGCTTTTTAAGCGGTTCACCGGAGCTAAAAAAGATGAGAAGGTGAATGCAGGTTTCCTTTTCGACGATGCTCCTTTGAATTGGAAACAGCGATTGGCTCTCTGGATTCGGGGTAACTTACTGATTCCCGACCCACGTGTATTCTGGGTGCGTCCTACCATTCGTGCCATTCGGAAGCAACTCGATCAGATACAGCCCGATGCTATTGTAACTACCGGTCCACCGCACAGTGTTCATCTCATTGGCAGGGCTATTCATCGACGCTATGGCATACCGTGGCTAGCCGATTTTCGCGATCCCTGGAGCACCATCGATTATCTGGAAAAGTTTCCCTTGAGCTCATTGGCACGCAAGCTTCAGAGTCGCTTGGAGCGTTCGGTCTTGCAAGAAGCCGATTTGGTTCTCACCGTTTCGTCGGAATGGGAACAAGAACTGAAAAACCTCGGTGCCCGGCAAACGGCATTTATTACGAATGGATACGACGAAAAGGATTTTACTGCCTACCAACCTCGGCGTGTCCCGAATTTTAGCCTGGCTCATTTAGGATTTATATCCTCCTTTCGCAATCCGACTGCCTTGTGGAGTGCAATCGATCAGTTTATGCATCATGCATCGGGTCAGGATGCTATTCGCTTAGTCTTGGCAGGGAATGTCGATCGAGCTGTTTTTAACTCGCTCGAGCAGCATCGAAGTTTGGCAAAGGGCTATGATTATCTTGGTTATTTACCTCATAGCGATGTGTTTAAAGCTTATGAGGAAGCTTCGGTATTAATCTTATTGTTGAATAATTCCAGTAACTCAGGAGGGCATATACCGGGGAAACTTTTTGAATACTTGCGGGCAGGTAAGCCGATTTTAGCTCTCGGCAAACCAGGAGGCGACGTAGATCGGATTTTACAGGAAACCGGCTGTGGACAATGTTTCGCTTTCGACGATGAAAAAGGAATTCGTTCTTTCTTGGAGAGCATTTATTATTTTGAATGGGCTTATGAACCGAATTACGAAAAGATTCGACGGTTTGAACGAAGGGAGCTAACAGGCGAACTGAGTAAGCATATGAATAAGCTGGCAACTATCACAAGAGAAAAATAGGGTTTGCTGAATAGTACATTAAATCGAAAAAGGATGAGAATTGATATTGTAAGTGTATTGCCGGATTTGCTGGATAGTTTTTTTGCGCATTCAATTTTAAAACGGGCTCGCGACAAGCAACTGGCAGAGGTAGCTATCCATAATTTGAGAGATTACAGCACAGATAAATTCCGCAGAACCGACGATTATGCTTTTGGCGGAGGAGCTGGAATGGTGATGACGATTGAGCCGATTGATCGGGCATTGGAGCATTTGAAGAGCCTCTACTCATACGACGAAATCATCTATACTTCGCCCGATGGGGAACCGTTCAATCAGTCGATAGCTAATGAATTGTCCACTAAAAAGAATTTATTGATTCTATGCGGACATTACAAAGGAATCGATCAACGCGTGCGCGATCATTTGGTGACCCGCGAGATTAGTATTGGCGATTATGTGCTAACGGGAGGAGAGCTCGCTGCAGCGGTTATGAGCGATGCAATTATTCGGCTTATCCCGGGGGTCATATCGGACGAAACGTCGGCCTTATCCGATAGTTTTCAGGATCATTTATTGGCTCCGCCAGTTTATACTCGTCCGGCAGAATATCGCGGCTGGAAAGTCCCCGATGTACTTTTAAGCGGACATGCAGCCCGGATTGAGCAGTGGAGGCACGATCAATCGTTGGAACGCACCCGACGCTTGCGTCCCGATTTGCTGGAGGGGACAGACAACTAGTTGGCTTGGGGGTGAATTACGGTTTTTGGTTAGAAGAAGTATGTTTCGGGTTTCCCAAGATTTTAGCCGTAAAATAGCCCAGAAAGAAGAGGCTAAGCACCAGCACGACCATGGGTAACTCGAATCCGTAAAACAAAAAACGAACTTTGACTGCGTGCAGATTCTGAGCGATAAATAAGATCACGATACCGATTAAGATGGCATTCAGAATTTGCTGGATAGAGAGATTTTTTAACGACATAAAATATTTGTTTAAAAGCCTAGTTTCATAAAACAAGATGCAACTTTGCAAAGACTTCTAAATTACTGAAATATCCGATGAACTTTATCTTTTTGAGAGAAATTTTTAGTGCCCGATGGAAAGCATTTGTGCTTGTAGGGAGCTTTCTGGTATTGTTTTCTGCCTGCGATTGGATTAATCCGGTCGAACCCATTCCAGCCTATTTGCGAATAGAGCAGTTTCAGTTGCAAACCAACGTTCCCTTTCAAGGTCCATCGAATCATAAAATTTCCGATGCCTGGGTTTACGTCGATGGGAAATTGTTGGGTGTTTTCGAGATGCCTTTCGAGGTTCCGGTCATTGCGACAGGCAGTTCAGAAGTTGTTGTGTATGGTGGAATAAAAAACAATGGGATTGCAGCTTCGAGGGTGGTTTATCCTTTCTATACCGCTTTTCGAACAACGGTTGATTGGGAAGAGCTTCAAACTATTACGCTGGATCCTGTGGTTCAGTACCATGATATAACGCAAATAAGCTGGTTGGAAACTTTCGAAGATCCAGGAATATCGCTCGACACGACCCTGTTAAGCAGTGTTGCTTTAGGCGATAGTTTGGTAAGCGGGAATAGGGTAGGACGTATCCTATTAACTCCCGGCCGCGATAGCTTCGAAGCGGAGACCGTCGATTTTTACGAATTCCCTGCCGATAACCCCACCACTTATATCGAAATGGATTATCTCGCCAACAATGAGTTTGCAGTTGGGATTAATATGCGATTGCCGGAAACGGTTATCATTCAGCCTCTTATTTATATCAGGCCCAATAGCGAATGGAATAAAATCTATATCGATGCCAGTTATTATGCTCAAAGCACTGCCGAAGCAGAAGATTTTAAAATTTTTTTTCGAGCTGTTCGCAACGATACGGTGCCAAAAGCAATCATACTAATTGATAACCTGAAACTGGTTCATTTTTAGTATCTGAATCCGGTAGGCGAAAAGAAGTTCGCTTTTCTAATTCCGGAGCGTTGGCTCGTAGTGCATGAAGAAAAAAAATACATTTTGGCAAGTTGCCTGGTACATAGGTTTTGATGTAATAGCATCGGTTGCTGCATGGACACTCTTTTTCGTTTATCGGAAGCGAGTGATTGAACCCGAAAAGTTTGGCTACGAAGTGCCCCTCCATTTTGACGAAAATTTCATTCTTGCACTTATTATCCTGCCTGTTTTTTGGGTTTCCCTATATTTTTTAACCGGCCAGTACAAAGATATTTACCGCAAAAGTCGCCTCAAGGAATTAGGAAATACTTTTCTGGTGAGCGTTTTTGGCGTTGTTGTAATTTTCTTTTCGGTCATTCTCGACGATTGGATTGTGGACTACAAATCGTACTACCGACTGTTCTATATTCTGCTCGTCTTTCAGTTTTTTCTCACTTACCTGCCCCGTTTAATCCTGACGACTCGAACGAATCATCGAATTCAGAATCGAGTGATTGGATTCAACACTATCCTGATAGGAAATAATGGAAAAGCCTTGGAGCTGTATGAGGAATTGAAGTCGAAGAAGAAATCGGCCGGCAATGTGTTCATTGGATTCGTCCCCGTGAATCCTACCGGACATTTGAGTTTAAGCAATCATTTGGAGCGTTTAGGTGAGATTAGCGATTTGCGTCGTTTGGTCAATGAACACGACGTTGAGGAAATTATTATTGCTCTGGAAGGGCAGGAGAATAAGCAAATAGGCCGAATCATTTCGGTTTTGGAAGGATTACCCATCATTGTAAAAGTGATTCCCGATATGTATGATATTTTAGTAGGTCGCGTGCGCATGTCGTCGATGTACGGTACGCCACTGATTCAAATTTCTGAAGATTTAATGCCTAGTTGGCAAGTAAACATGAAACGAATTATCGATGTAGTTTTTTCGATTATTGCTTTGTTGATTTTATTGCCGATTTATTTGCTAGTAGCAATCGGTGTAAAGCTCTCGTCGCCCGGTCCGGTGCTTTATTCGCATGAGCGTATAGGAAAAGGAGGAAAAGGATTTATGATTTACAAGTTTCGGAGTATGTATCAGGATGCCGAAAGCAAGGGACCTGCCTTGAGCTCCGACGACGATCCGCGAATTACTCCTTTTGGCCGCTTCTTACGGAAGAGTCGATTGGATGAAACCCCACAGTTTTTCAATGTGTTGCGCGGCGATATGTCGCTGGTTGGTCCACGACCGGAACGGCAATTTTATATCGATCAAATTGTGGAGCAAGCTCCCCATTATGTTCATTTACAAAAAGTGAAACCGGGCATAACTAGCTGGGGACAGGTGAAATTCGGGTATGCCGAGAATGTAGAAGAAATGATTAAACGCCTGAAATACGATCTTATTTACATCGCTAACATGAGTTTGTATCACGATTTTAAAGTGCTCATCTATACCGTCCTAATTGTCTTGCAGGGTCGGGGTAAGTAGTTTTTTATCAGTGGGTTTGAAGGGGTTTTGAGCGTCCTGCTTTTTCCCAGTTCACCGATTGTTTTCCCTTCAAGTAGCGGAATATTCCCACCAATTGAGCGTAGTTCATAAAACAGAAATAGTAGGGAACAAAAATCAGTTTGGTTTTCGTTTGTTTTCCCTGCAGAAACCAACCCACTGCAGCCAGCAGGTAAAAGAACGCCTGTGCCAGTCCTAAGGTCCAATAGAGTTTATTTT
Organism: uncultured Bacteroidota bacterium; assembly: GCA_937954085.1. Taxonomy (GTDB): domain Bacteria; phylum Bacteroidota; class Bacteroidia; order Bacteroidales; family M50B96; genus M50B96. Next base: position 28,148 of record CALGAK010000054.1, on the reverse strand, counting down.
CCGGTCCACTCAGCATGAGGTAGGCATTCAAAGGAATTAGCAAGGCGATTGAAACCGGAGTAAGGGTCCATCGCAAGACTTTATGCGATACGTACTGCCATGAAAGAAGAGGATATTCGAAGGGATTAAGCAGGGCTTTCAGTCGAAGAATCGATTGAATGGATCCACTGGCAATTCGCACTTTTCGTTTCATTTCTTCTTTTACATTCAGGCTGGCAGCTTCAATAGCATAAGCATTTGGATGATAGGCAATTTTGTAACCTTTCATGGCAATGCGCATCGATATGATGAAATCGTCGAGGATGGTATCGGGCTCCACTTCTTCGAAGAGTTCGGTTCGAATGGCAAAGAGCTCGCCGGCAGCCCCAATCGTTGTGTGTAAGGAGGCTTCCCAATGCTTTACTGCCGATTCGTACTGCCAATAAATTCCTTCGCCACTTCCCGAGGCGGTGTCGGTCTTTTTGCCAAAAATGCGCTTTTCGCCCGAAACGCAGCCAACTTCTTTATCTTCAAATAAATGGGCGATAGTTAAGAGCGAGTTACGGCCCAAATAGGTATTGCAATCGGTAAAAACCACATAGGGTGTTCTAACCGATTGCATTCCTCGGTTCATCGCGTTTATTTTCCCTTTTCGCTCCGGTTCATGGATTACATGAACTCGTTCATCCTTCCGGAGGTATTCATAACTTCCATCGTCGGAACCGTCGGTAACAAAGAGAATGGTCAGTTTTTCCTGTGGGTAATCGAGGTCGAGGCTATTCAGGATTTTTTCCTCTAGGTATTCGTATTCATTGTAGGCAGCAATAAAAAGGGTTATTTCCGGTAAGCTTTCCCAATCGATCGGGTCCTCTTCAGGATGATTATTGTTCTTATTTTGAAACGAGTACCAGGTGTAGAGGGCCAGTCCGTAGCCTAAATAGGAATAGAAAATGATGATAAGTAGGATCCAGAATAGAAATTCCATTGTGCGTGTGTCTTTGGGTTTCTTATTGGGGGGCTTTTGTTAAGGCATTTTCGTAGAATGCACACCATTTCTCCACAATCGAACGAGCAGCATACTTCTCCTGTACGAGCCTGGAGGCCGCTTTTCCTAGGTGTTCAATTTTTAATGGATTCATAATAAGCTGATTAATGGCGTTTATCCACGCTGTTTTATCGCTCGCAATGATACAATTTTTATCAGGAGTAACCGCTATTCCTTCCATTCCAACGGGAGTGCTGATGATTGCACGTTCATGCATCATTCCTTCCATCATTTTAACCCGCATGCCACTCCCCGATAACAAAGGTACAATCATGATGGGGTAGGACACGATGAAGGCTTTTGAGCTGGGTACCTCGCCATGGAAAATCACTCCAGGAAGGTTACTCCATCGTTTTACAATCGATGCGGGTGCATTCCGTCCTGCTAAGTGTAGTTTTAATCCCGGGTGCTGGTGTCGAGCCATTGGCCAAATTTCTTTTAAAAACCATTCGAGTCCTTCGATGTTGGGAGGCCAATCCATTGCTCCTAAGTGAAAGAGATCGGGAAGTTTGGACGATTGCTGAGCCGGGGTTGGTTTTGTTTCGGCAGGTTTGCTTTGGGGAGCTGATCCGGAGGCATTGAGTTGCTCCGAAATACCGACCGGAGCCACAAAAATAGCTTGTTTGCTTCCCAATCGTTGGTAATAATCGGCATCGCGTTGCGTAATGGGTATCAACAAGTCGAAGCTGTCGAGATACTGAAGCTTAAACTCCAAGATCCGATTGCTAAGGTTGCTTAAATACCAGCCTTTTAAAAGAGTTGATTGTTCAGCAAGCCGTTCCCAAATTTCATGTTCAATATTGTGCGCTCTTAAGGCGATAAGCGCCTTGCTGTGTTTTCTGATTACACTTGTGTATGGAAGTAGGTAGAGACCTTCGAGCTGAACCAGGTCGTATTCTTTTTCTGATAAAAGTTGAATCAGTTTTTTCTCAAATGCGGGATGAATAAAGCGACTTGCGGTATAGGGCAAGGAGGAAAAAAGCAGATTCCCCAACATTCCCCATGGAGTAATGCGTGCGGGAACATCGACCATTTCGAGCGTAAGGTTTTCGGGGAATTGGGAAGAATCGATGGTTGTTGCTCGATGCTTGGCTGTTTGCATGCAAAGAATGCTAAGCTCATTGCCAAGTTCGGCAAAACCGGCAGCCGCTTGCCACATGGCAATGGTTCCTCCATCGCTGGGAGGATAGGGTATTTTGTTCGTTAATTGAAGGATGCGCATTTCCGTTAGGATAGGGTAATGGTATAGCCGTAACCGGAGTTTGAATCCTTCGATTTGGCATCCGACTCCTGCGATGGATTTTCGTCTGAAACCCAATCGTATGTAATTTGAAAGCTTTCGGCTTTTCCATCGAAGGGTATATTTAGGCTGATTCGTCGACCAACTCTAAGATTCCGATTATGGGCAGGCAGAAAAACCAGCATCCAAGCCAATCGAATAGCCTCTTCGTCGCAACCGAAACCCAGCCCTTGCAGCACATGTACCTTGGTGATTTTACCCGTAAATTCGACATCTAACTGAAGTCGGACAACTCCTTTAACTTGCTGCCGGATAGCCTCTTCCGGGATGCGAATATGGGTTTTTATGAACTGGTTCAGCGCTTTGGAACCACCCGGATATTCCGGAGGTTTCAGAAAAGCTTTGGGCCGATGGTCGCGTTGGTTTTTACTCAATGTTAAAAATCTGGAAAGGTTTTGTTGCTTTAAAACTCAAAGATAAATATTAATTACTTTCGACCGCGTCTAATAAGGAATTCCGCCAATCAACATGAGATTATACCTGTCTTTTATAGCCATTGCTTTTATCATATTACTCATTGATACCTACTTCTATTTGGGGCTTCGAACCTTGTTCTGGAATTCGGTGAAACGAAAAATGATTCGCGGTTTGTATACCTTGCATTGGCTTATTTCCCTGGTCTTTCTATCCGGCATGGTGGTAATATTTTACAAGCGGCCAGATTATCAGGATGTAGGCTATTTCCAACAAATCTTCTGGTTTTTGTCGGTAATGCTCAGTATTTACTTACCCAAGCTCATGTTTCTAAGTTTTAGGTTTTTCGACGATCTGAACCATTGGTCGCGGAAATTGCTCTTCTCCGAACGTTATCAGCTTAACTTTAACCGACGGAAATTATTCACCCAAATTGCATTACTCTTGGCCCTAATCCCCATGTTGAGTTCATTTTACGGGGTGTTTATCGGGAAGTTTCAGTTTAAAGTGTACGAGGAAACCATTCGTTTCGAAAACCTTCCGAAGGAATTTGATGGATTGCGCATCGTTCAATTATCCGATTTTCATATTTCGGCCTTTTATCGGAACGAGGATAAATTAGAAGAGGTGGTAAACATGGTTCAGGAGTTGAAACCCGACTTGATTGTGTTTACCGGCGATATGGTTAACAATACGGCTGCTGAGTTTGAACCCTTTGTCGATTATTTGAAAGGATTATCGGCTCCATTGGGCAAATTCTCCATCTTAGGAAATCACGATTACGGCGACTACATGCAGTGGGAGAACGACAGCGTGAAACAAGCTGATGTAGCACAACTAATTGCGATGGAAATCGAAGCCGGATTTCAGGTCTTGTTGAACGAATCCTACCCTCTGGTGATTCAAACCGACACCATTTATTTGCTCGGATTGGAGAATTGGGGAAAACCTCCATTTCCTCAGTATGGAAATTTGGAATTAACCATGCGGCGAGTCCCGGAAAATAGTTTCGAGGTTTTATTGTCGCACGACCCCTCGCATTGGGATGCCGAAGTGCTCGGAAATACGGCCATTGAACTCACACTTAGCGGTCATACACATGGAATGCAGGTTGGGATAGAGAATGACTGGTTCAAGTGGAGTCCGGTTAAGTATAAGTATCCGCGTTGGGCGGGCTTGTATCAGGAGGCTTCGCAGTATTTGTACGTAAATCGGGGAATTGGGTTTATTGCCTACAGCGGTCGGGTAGGGATTTTACCGGAAATTACCTTGCTCACTTTGCATCGAAAATAGACGGCTGAGTGAGGATCGTATCTTTCTTATTGGGTTAAATCGACCAACTTATTCTTAACCGCATAGGCCAGCAGGCCAACTGTATTCTTACAGCCGGTTTTCGCTAGTAAGTTGGTTTTATGGCCTACAATGGTTCGCTCCGAAACGAATAATCGGTCAGCAATTTCTTTGTTTGATAATCCTTCGACTAAAAGCGATAAGATTTCGCGTTCCCTGCGAGTAAAGTCTATTTCCGGAGCATCTGACGACGGTTTTGGCGCAATTTTTTTCGTGAAGTAATCGAATAGTTCTTCTGAATAATAGTTACCTCCCATGTTGACCATTTGAATGGCTTTGTCGAGGGTGTCTTTATTGATGTTTTTTATTAGAAAGCCTTTTACACCAGCGTCGAGCATCGATTGAATGTAATCCTCGTCGTTGAACATGGTTAGGGTTATGATTTTTAGGTCGGGGAACTTTTGCAGTGCAAGGCGAGCTGCATCAATTCCATTCATTACCGGCATCTCGATGTCTAATAGGACGATGTCAGGTTTTTCCGTGTCGAGCAGGTCCAGGAACTCTTTTCCATTCGAGGCTTCTCCTATCACTTTTAAGTAGGATAATTTGGTCAAAACCATCTTAAGGCCACTTCGGAAAATTTCGTGGTCGTCGACGATGATGATTTTTATTCCGGCTTCGTTGGTCATTCTTTAAATGGTATTAAACGGAATCAAAGATAACTTCATTTTCCGCCCGGGTGTTTGACCTTTGTCATACTAGATTTCAAATTCAATATCGATAGCAAACCCTTTTCCCGGGCTAGAATGCATTTCTGTTCTGCCGCTGATGGACGAAATGCGGCTTAGGATATTTTTTAATCCGATTCCACTATCTCTTGAATTTAATACGGCTTGCACATCGAACCCAATTCCATTGTCGCTGAACGATAATTTAACCAGCGGGAGGTTCGACATGTTCAAACGAATGTCGATATGGCTGGCACGAGCATGCTTGAGCGTATTGTTGATGAGTTCGCTGATTACGCGAAACAAGATGAGCTGGACATTCGCATTCAGGTCGGGTGGTAATTCGTCCGATTCGAACTGAATGTTAATGGTCCCAGCATGATTTACCTTTCGGCAAAATGAATCGACCGCTTTGATGAGTCCGTATTCATGGATAACGCGAGGCATCAGGTTATTCGAAATGGTTCGGGTGCTACTCACCGCTTCGTCGATTAGTTCGTTTATGTATTTCAGGAAACTGCTTCGTTCTTCCCCTTTCAACTCGTGGCTGCCTAGTTCGTTTACATACAGTTTGATAGTCGATAACAGTGGCCCCAAGCCATCGTGCATGTCTTTTGAGAATCGTTCCCGCTCTTTTTCTTCCGTTTGGATGACAACCGAAAGGAGTTTTCGTTCTAACTCTTTTCGTTGAATGGTGTTTCGGGAAATACTCAACACGACTTCTTCTCCATTCAATTCAATGATACGGGATTTTAGTTCCACCGGGATAATTTCGCCCGATTTGGTTAGGTGCTCCGATTCGAAGGTTTTTTCCCGAGCTGTTTGCAAGGAGGCGCGGTTCTCATCGACTTTTTTTCGATACCTGGGCGATTTAATGTCTTTTACATTCAGTTTTTGGAACTCTTCGAGCCGATAACCCAGCGAATCGCAAGCTTGCTGATTGACAATGATAATTCGACCATCCATGCCCGAAACGAATATCTCGTCGGAGGTGCTGTTAAAAAGTAATTTGAAGTTTGCTTCCGATTTCTTAAGAGCTTCCTGGGTCGATTCAAGCTTCAGTTTCGATTCATGTAAAGCGATGAGGTAAGTGGTAATTCCTTGATAACCAAGTAGAATTAGATAGATGACAAATAAGGCGATGAAGAGGATGAAAAGCGTCATGCGGCTGGGTTATAAAGGTACATCGTATTTAATCTCACCATTTTCATAAAAGACTTCGCGGACTAATTGCCCGGTGGCATCGTAGAATTTCCACCAACCTTCTTCGCTCGCATCCACGAATCTGCCTTTCTTTTCGAGACTGCCATCTTCTCGATAGAAATACCACCAGCCATCTTCCTTGCAATCTTTGTAATTTCCTTTGCTTTGTATTCCTTTTCCAGGATGATAGTATTCTGCAGGGCCATTCAGGTAATCTTTTTCATAGCTGAGTTTAGCACTGAGATGACCGCTCGAATCGATGTGCGTTACCAGGCCGTGCAGGAGACCATGCTCATATTCTTCAATGCTTTGAATCTTACCCCATTCGTAATAAGTAATTGTTTTCCCATGAGGTTTCCCTTTTTTGTATTCAGTGTGAATCATAATGGCTCCAGATTCATAAGGAGTAAAGGCACTGCCAGTAAAAGGAACGTTTTCGCCAATAACATACTGCAAGCCATCTCGTTCATCCAATCGGTCGCTCATGATATCCTGACCATTAACGATCCCCGCAAGGAGTAGGAGCAATAGGCTCCAAAATCCACTTCTTATCATGCTAATTTGTATTTCAATTGATAGCCCAAATAAATGAAAATTCAGGGCAAAGAAATAAAAAAGCTTTCATTGGAACGAGTCCAATGAAAGCCGGGTGGAATCCTTTATGGAAACCTGAGGAAAAATGAATGTACGTGTTTAATGGTAAAGATTTACGTTTACGCCCAGGTAAAACATGGTTCCGTAAATGGGAGCATATAAAAAAGCTGGATCGTCGAGGTAGCGGATGGGTTGAACATAATTCAGCAGGTTGTTAATCCCTCCGTGTATGCGAAACTGTTTGATGGTGTGTGAAACTCTCAGGTTTACTAAAACAAAGGGATTGGTGCGAATAATTTGTGTTTGATCGCCTACCTCTGGGTTGATGTCCTCATTGAAATAGTCGATATACATACTTCCTTGATAATTGGCCATTACGATGAAACTCCAATTGTTGGGAGCCCACTCTAGTCGAGTATTCACGGTGCTAGTGGGAAAGCGGGAGATGAATTTGCTTTGTTCAGCATACTCTGTTTCAGCCCATTCCTCGCGCACTCCCTGGTATCGGCCATCGTTCAGGGTAATGTCGATTCCTGCTTCGAGATGGTAATTGAAATTTCGAATGACAGAAAGTTCAATTCCTTGAACGAAAGCATCGTTCATGTTCACCCATTCGTAGTCGTAGCCAAGCGAGGCAACACCTGCCGAGGCGGTGGTGAAGGCAATTTTGTCTTTTAAATTCGTACGGAAAATATTCGAGCTGATACGGTATTTATAGCCATAATAATCGGCTGATAGGTTGAAGGAAACGGAGGTTTCCGGGTTGAGGTTCGACGATTTCCATACGCGGGGCGATCCGCTGCACAAGTGTAAGTCTTCCGAAAATCCGTAAGGAGCTCTAAAGCCGGTTCCGGCATTGGCTCGCAGGGTAAGTTTGTCGCTAAGCTGATATTTGATGGCAACGCGGGGATTAATTGCACTGCGTTGAAAATGGGTCTCAGGAAACAAAGCGGACGTGAACACTTGTTCGCTCGAAGTATATTGCTCATTCGATCGATGCACATCGAATCGGATTCCCGGAACTACTACTAAATGCTCATTTACACTCCATTCGTCTTGCAGGAAGATGCCCAACTCGGCAGCTTGCTTATTCGATGTGGAGAGGTAAGAAGCTCCGTAGAAAGGGTTTTCTTCATCGACCACCACATATTTCCCGGTTTCGGTTAATCGGTCGTAAAAGGTTTGAAAACCAAGTACCAAGGAGTGACGCTTGATTTTATACGACATCGATCCGGTTAATGCAACTAATTGTTCGTTAGCAACATACGGACGCATGGTAAGTACGTCGGGACTTTCACCTTCGTGCGTGTCGATGTAATCGCTCAGATAGGAGTCGTTGGTAGCTTGCCGAGCATGATTCACATAATTGAAGCTCGAAGTGAAATTCAATTTCTTGCTAAAACGGCGCTTGTAGGTTAGTTCACCTTCGTAGCGATTGGTTTTAATACTTTCGGTGCCATCGGTATAGGGGTTTAAATAGTAATTGTTGTCAAGGATTCCGCCATCGCGCTGTTCCACTATCGATTTACCCCGAACGATGAGCTGGTCGTTTTTCGCCATCAGATCGTTAATGAAAAGCGAAAATCCGGTGTTGGTCAGGTTCGTTGAAACCCGATCGGAAATTCCATCGGCCTGTCTCACTTCGTCCTGTGTGGTTCCGGCTCCTGTTTCGTCGATAATTCCTTCGTTATAGCGTTGAGCAAAAACCTGAAGAGCAATGTTCCCTTTTTCGTTTCGGATCGAAGAGTTGAGATCGAAGCGTTGTGTGCCAAAATTGCCGGCCTGTATGCCGATTGTGGTTTCCGGTATGTTCGACGGTTCTTTCGAAACCACATTAATCGCACCGGCAACAGCTCCGCTACCGTAAAGGGCTGAGCCTGCCCCTTTAACCACTTCAATTTTTTCGATATCGATAGTGCTCAGTTGCTGCAATCCGTAAACACTGGCCAAGCCTGAATACATAGGTTGACCGTTCATGAGTATTTGTGTGTGTTCGGCACCCAAACCTTGCATTCGAATTTGAGTGAAATTACAGCTTTGACATTGGCTTTCCACCCGAATACCAGGTATTCCATCGAGGGCTTCGAATAAGTTGGTTGCGTTTTTCTTTTCGAGCGCTTTGGAGGTAACGATTTCCGTCCGGATGGGAACATCCTTGACATAGTGTGCGGTACGAGTTGCTGTAACGACTACTTGCTCCAGATTGAATACATCGGGTGCTAGGTTGAATAAGATGGGGTCGGAGGAGCTAATAGCCGGCGAAATAATCTTTTCTTGTCGTTTATAGCCTAAAGCTTGAGCTATTAGCACAAATTCTCCGGGTTCGTCGATGGTCAGTTGGAATCTGCCTGCATCATCGGCGGTGGTTCCGGTTCCACTATCTTTTACACTGATGTTTGCGAAGGGGATAGCTTCTCCTTTTTCGGTAAGAATGGTTCCGGAAAGTTGGGTTTTATACGAATCCTGGGCTGAGAGAAATAAGCTAATCAGCAAAAAATGAACGCTAAAGAGAATGAATCGTTTCATGGTTCCTTGTGTTAATTAAGTCTAAACAAAGGAACTGGTAAACGCAGATTACGACAATACCTAGAACTTGGGAATCGCTAGGTTGGCCGGTATGTTATAGAATAGCTTTTCTTGATTAGCGGATTATTCGGAGCTTTTCTTCCACCGGTTTTCGTTCTTTAGGAGAGGGTTTAGCGGCGGCTTTGCCTATGGCAACGAAAGCAATGAGTGAATCGGGGTGATGGATTTCGAGGACTTCTTCCAGTTCCGACTTGGCGACCATCGGGCCAGTAAGCCAGCAGGTGCTATAACCTATATTTTCGGCAGCCAGCATTAGGGTTTGAATGGCAGCCCCCATGGTTTGAATATTCGGATGGTTTCGGAACTGATTGATTTCCTCGCTCGAGTATCCTGTTTGATGAGCTAATTCGTCGATTACAGATTCGTACGGTTCCGAGATGCAGGCTATTACCATGGGTGAATCCACAAAAAAAGACGAGAATAGTTTAATTCGCTCTAAGATTCGAGCTTTCATTTCGGCCTTACTATCTTCGAGTAGTTCATCGTATTTGGCAATAACCATTTCACTCATCCTGGCCAGGAGGTCGGTGTTGCTAATGGCAATGAATTTCCACAATTGAGAGTTGGCTACACTAGGCGCCAACATGGCTTGTTCAATGAGGAGGCGTAAGTCGTTCTCATCTACTTTTTCGTTGGTGAACTTTCGCACACTCACACGATTTCTAAGGACATCTGTAAATTCCATAATCCGAAAAGGATATTAGAAAGGTTTGAATACTAGGTTGAGACTCTTTGTTAATCAAGCGTACAAAATAGGAATAATTTTTACACTTAGCGGTATCATTTATTCTGCTATTTTTGAGCCGATTTTAAAAACAGATGGGTTGCCGTTTACTCATTTTCCCGGTAGCCTACTGCGATTTTTAATTAAATCTTAATTCATATGAAATTATTAGAAGGAAAAACGGCCATAGTTACCGGAGCTGCCCGGGGAATTGGTAAATCGATTGCTTTAGCTTTTGCCGATCAGGGAGCGAACGTAGCTTTGACCGATTTGAGCGTGACCGAAGAGTTTGAAGCGTTAATTGCCGAGCTCGAGGCAAAAGGAGTGAAAGCGAAAGCCTATGCTTCCAATGCAGCCGATTTTGAACAAACCCAACAAACTGTCGATGCCATTGTTGCCGACTTTCAGCAAGTAGATATTTTGGTGAACAATGCCGGTATTACCCGCGATACTTTGCTAATGCGCATGACCGAAGAGATGTGGGATTTGGTGATGGATGTGAACCTGAAATCGGTTTTCAACTTTACCAAAGCGGTTCAAAAAACCATGCTCAAGCAAAAAAATGGTTCCATTATCAACATGAGCTCTGTGGTGGGTGTTTCGGGAAATGCCGGACAGTCGAATTATTCCGCTTCTAAAGCCGGAATAATTGGTTTTACAAAATCCATTGCTCGCGAACTGGGTTCCAGAAACATTCGTTGCAATGCCATCGCTCCGGGATTTATTATTACCGAAATGACCGATAAAATTCCAGCCGATAAACGGAAGGAATGGGAAGAAAGCATTCCTCTCAAAAGAGGAGGAACTCCCCTCGATGTTGCGAATGCCTGCATCTTTTTGGGGTCCGACCTCTCGTCGTATGTGAGCGGTCAGGTTCTCAATGTTTGTGGTGCCATGAATACTTAAAAAATTACCATTCAAGCCTTAAAAAACCAACGAGCTTTCGTTGGTTTTTTACTTTTCAGCCTCTTACTTTGTTAATTGCTGTTAAGGCATGAACATCTAATCGTTTACTTGTTATTCTAGAGGTTAAAACATTCATGGTGGAACTAAAATTCGATACTGCTTATTCCTGGCTTTGGCTGCTTGTCTTTCTTGCGGCTTCGCTTGCTTATGCCTGGTTCTTCTATCGTAAGGATAGGAACACCAATACCTTCAACCCTTTTTGGTTGTACACGCTCACCTTCGTTCGGGCAAGTGCCTTTTTTACGATCTTGTTTCTTCTCCTCGGACCCATACTCGAAATGCTGCGCAAAGAGGTCGAAAAGCCCATTGTTATCTTACTACACGACGATTCCGAATCGATTATAAAAAACAAAGATTCGCTATTTTACCAAACTACCTACCGGGAAGCATGGGACGATTTTCGCACCGACTTAGCGAATCAGTTCCTGGTGCATTCCTATTCGCTAGGTGCCTCGATCGAGGAGCAGTCCGATTTGCAGTTTACTCAGTCGGCTACTCGGTTGTCGGGAATCAAAGCATTACTCGAAGAGAACTATTATCAGCGTAATGTGGGAGCAGTTGTGTTGGCCACCGATGGCATTTTTAACCGTGGAAGCAACCCGGTTTATGAGCTGGAGGCTAGTCGAATTCCTATTTATGCGATTGCTCTGGGCGATACCACTATTTATCCCGATTTACGGATTAATCAGGTGGTTTACAATAAAATGGCCTTTCTTGGAAACCGATTTCCGGTTCGCATCGAACTGAGTGGTAAGCGTGCGCCTGCAGGAACTTACTACTTGCGACTCACCCAAGAAGGAAAAGAAATTAGTAAAACACCGGTAGAGTTTTCAGGGGGGACTGTTCTGAGCGAACTGGAACTGGAATTACTTGCCTCGGAGACAGGAATCTTGTCGTTCGAGGCTGAATTAATTGGTTTTGAAGAAGAAATGAACCTTCTGAATAATCGTTACCAATTTGTAGTAGAGGTGCTCGACCAAAAACAAAAAATATTGTTCCTTGCCTTAGCTCCCCATCCCGATGTGGCTGCTATTCGTCAGGCAATCGAGGTGAAGCAACATTATGAATTGGAATTTTCTCTCCTACAAGATTTTAGAGGGGAGTTGAAGGATTATAATTTGTTGATTCTACATCAGGTGCCGGGTGCTGACAAAGCTTCGTCCGGACTGAGCGAGGCGATTGCCAATAGTCGTATTCCTGTTTGGTATGTGTTAGGAAACCAGACGAATATCGCTCAATTCAATCAATGGAAAACAGGTACATCGATTGTTCCAATGGGCACTTCGACCGAAGAAGTTTTTGCACGGCATAATCCGGATTTCAATTTGTTCGATTCGGAATCCGAACATCTTGAATTGTTATCCTCTCTGCCTCCCTTGAGTGTTGTATTGGCTAATTATCAGCTTTATCCGGGAGCACAAGTCTTTGCTTATCAAAACGTGTTAAACCTGGAAAGCGATAAGCCCTTGTTCCATTTTTACATCCGAAACGAACAAAAATTGGCGTTTACCTTGGGCGAAGGCTTATGGCGTTGGCGGTTAAAGAATTATCAGCTTACCGAAAACCATGCAGCTTTCGATGAGCTAATTCAAAAAACAGTGCAATACTTATCGCTAAAGGTGAAGAAGGATCGCTTGCTGGTGAGTACACAAAAACTATGGATGCAAGGTGAATCGATCCAATTCCTGGCAGAGGTGTACAATCCGAGTTACGAGAAAGTTAGGGGCCAGGCTGTTAGTTTGAGTGTGTTCAATAGCGACGGATTATCGTACGATTATCTCTTTGGGACCGACGAAGATCAGTATTTCCTGGAAATTGGTCGATTCCCCGAAGGAGATTATCGCTATCGGGCCGAAGTGGAAATGGAAGGAGAACTGTTTGTGCAGGAAGGAAATTTTTCGGTCGCACCGGTTAACGACGAAGTGTTCAATACGGAAGCAAATCATCGAATGCTTGCACAATTAGCCTCGGTTACGCAGGGAGCTTTCTTTTATCCCGATGAATTATCCAGCTTGAGCGATAGTTTACGAAAGGATACTCGATTGGCTAATGTGGCTCGAACGGAAAAATCTCGCCTGGAGCTAATCGATATTCGTTGGATTCTCATTGCCTTGCTCGCCTTAATGAGTTTTGAGTGGTTTGTAAGAAAATTTAAAGGAGCATATTAAAATGGTTCAAATGGAGGTTTACCTATTTTACGCGATTGTGGTCATTTTGGTGGGTGGCTATCTGTTGGAACGCTTGCTCGATTGGTTGAATTTAAAGCATCGATCGACCAAACTGCCGGATGAGTTGGAGGATGTCTATTCCGCAGAGCAATATCGAAAGCAACAAGCCTACGAGTCGACCAATGAGCGGTTTTATTTCTTAACGGCTACCTTCTCGCTGATTGTTATTCTCCTCATGTTATTCTTCGAAGGCTTTGCTTTGCTCGATAGATGGTTGAGGTTACTCACCGAGCATCCCATTTTACTCACGCTGTTTTACTTTGCCACTATCGCTGTTCTAAGCGATATTATCAATATCCCTTTTGCATGGTACAAAGTTTTTTCCATCGAAGCTCGGTTTGGTTTTAATAAAACAACCCCGGGCACTTTCATTAGCGATAAACTAAAATCATGGGTAGTAGGGGGAATTATTGCAGGTGGGCTTTTATCCGCTATGCTCATCTTTTTTCGATTTGCGGGTAAAGACTTCTGGATATATGCCTGGATTCTAACAGGACTCTTCATGTTTTTTATGAACATGTTCTATAGTAGGCTCATCGTTCCGCTATTCAACAAACAAAGCCTGTTGGAAGATGGAGATCTAAAGGAAGCCATCCAAACTTTTGCACGAAAAGCCGACTTTGAAGTCGAGAACATTTATGTAATCGATGGTTCGAAACGCTCCACCAAGGCAAACGCTTATTTTACCGGCTTAGGAAAACGCAAACGAATCGTTTTGTACGATACACTGATTCAGGATTTAAGTATTCCGCAAATCATTGCCGTTCTTGCTCATGAGATTGGGCATTATCGTCATAAGCATACACACTCGGCCTTGATCCTTTCCTTGTTACAAATTGGTTTCACGCTGTTTCTGTTATCTCTTTTTATTGAATTGCCTCAATTTTCCTATGTGTTGGGCGCCGAGAAGCCAGGCATTCATCTTTCATTACTTGTTTTTAGTTTGTTGTATAGTCCTATCTCCATGGTGCTCGGAATTGCACTCAACGGATGGTCGCGCAAGAACGAATACGAAGCAGATGCTTTTGCTGCTTCCTTTGGCTTAGCCGACGATCTGATTGGGGCCTTGAAGGCATTAAGCGCTAATAATTTGAGTAATCTTACTCCCCATCCGTGGTATGTTTGGTTGCATTTTTCTCATCCTACACTACTGCAGCGTATTCGCGCTCTTAAATCGACCTCACGAGAATCATGAAAGGTATTGGTTTGATGTCGGGAACCAGTCTCGATGGATTGGATATCGCTTTAGTCGATTTTACGCATGAGAACCAGAAATATTCCTTTACGGTTTTGGAAGCTGAAACCTTAGCCTATACCGCCAACTGGCGAGCTGCCTTGCAATCGGCTCCTTCGCTGAGTGGACATCAACTGTTGCAACTGCATCGCGACTACGGAAAATGGCTGGGAGAACAGGTGCAGCAATTTTTATCGAATTATAATCAAACGGCTGATTTTATTGGAAGTCATGGACACACTCTTTTTCATGAGCCACTTAATGAATTCAATTTTCAGTTGGGCGAAGGAAGTGCGCTTGCTGTAAGCGCCGGTATTCCAGTTTATTGCGATTTTCGATCGCTCGATATCCTGTTGGGCGGGCAAGGGGCTCCGTTGGTTCCCATTGGCGATAAGTATTTGTTCTCCGAATATCGGTTTTGTTTGAATTTGGGTGGCTTCGCAAACCTATCGGTTCATAAGGATACTGGAATGTTAGCTTATGATATTAGTGCTTGTAATTTAGTCTTGAATCATTTTGCGCAACGTATGGGTGCTGAATACGATGAGGGTGGTCGTTTGGCGCGATCCGGAAAATTTCGATCCGAACTATTTCAAGCCTTGGAAGCGATCGAATATTACTCAAAAACTCCGCCTAAGTCTTTAGGTAGGGAGTGGTTCGAGGCTGAATTGCTTCCTGTTTTGGACGCTTATTCCGTTTCCCCGGAGGACGTGCTCCATACATTTACGGAACATTTGGCCAGGCAAATCACCCAGTCGATAAAACCGTATTGTCGACCAAAAGATAAACTTTTAGTTACGGGCGGAGGTGCTCATAACGATTACTTAATAAGCCGATTAGTTGAGTTGGCCCCCATTGAAATTATCAAGCCTTCCAGGCTGATTATTGATTTTAAAGAGGCGATTGTTTTCGCTTTTTTAGCCTATTTGCGTCAAATTGGCCAGGCGAATGTTTTACGTTCAGTTACTGGAGCACGCTTCGACCATTTTGGAGGTACTTATCATTTGCCTCGTTAGCGAACATCTATTAGTTGCAAAGCGGAACGGTAAACGATCCGTTCAAGTAATTTGATCCATCGTAACGTGCATCGATTTGACCGCTCACAATCCCTTCAACGCTATCGATTTGAATAATTTCGATCGCCCCACTCAGAGCCGGATATTCGGCTTCTCCCTGGTATAAGCTGATTACTTGATAGGTTTGAGCGATGCTGCTTAACAAGTATAAACCCGGTTGTGCCGGCACCGTAAAGCGAGCACCCCTTTCACTAATCAAGTAATCGCAGGGAGTCGGCCTCGATTCATTAAAAAGTTGAATGAAGAGGGTGTCCTCATTAAAAATTGAGGGTCGTGCTACCCCTTCTACAAAGAGCCAATCTTGGTTGTCGATAAGACCTTGAATGGGTTGCGATTTAAACTCGTAAGGTAATTTTACCTCGTTGTTGCATGCACTCAAGAAGACGATTAGTCCAAGACCAAGAGCTAAAAAGAAGCGATTATGACGCATAAAGATTGAAGATGAAGGAAAAATTCACCTCCCGAAGATAGTTATAGCAAGAAACTTAACAAAATACCAGCGGCCACTGCAGATCCAATTACACCCGATACATTCGGAGCCATGGCATGCATTAGTAAGTGGTTGGTAGGGTCTGCTTTAAGTCCTTCTGCCTGAACAACACGGGCACTATCGGGAACGGCACTCACTCCTGCTGCTCCAACTAGTGGGTTAATTTTATGACCTTCCTTCAGGAATAAATTCATCACCTTCGAGAAAAGGATTCCTCCGGCTGTGGCCACCATGAAAGAAACCGCCCCAAGGATGAAAATAAGAATCGAAGAGGGAGTTAAAAATACATCGGCCTGGGTGGAGGCCCCTACGGTTAGTCCGAGTAGAATGGTAACGATATCGATTAGGCTATTGCGTGCGGTATCGGCCAGTCGTTTGGTAACCCCAGATTCTTTCAAAATATTACCGAAGAACAACATGCCCAGCAGTGGCAGTGCACTTGGAGCAATGTATCCGGTAAGGATGAGCCCAACAATGGGGAACAGGATTTTTTCCAGCTTAGAAACGGCTCGTGGCGGTTTCATGCGGATTTTTCTTTCCTCTTTGTTCGTAAGTAACTTCATGATTGGCGGTTGAATTACAGGCACCAGCGCCATGTAGGAGTATGCTGCGATAGCAATGGGCCCGATCAGGTTTTTCACAGTCGTTCCATCGGGTAGAATATTGATTCCATTAGCCAGTTTAGAGGAAAGGAAGATAGCGGTCGGTCCGTCGGCACCTCCAATAATACCAATTGCACCAGCTTCCGGGAGTTTGAAACCCAACATAATAGCTCCCAAAAAGGTAATAAAGATACCAACCTGAGCCGCCGCTCCTAACAACATCAAACGTGGATTGGAAATGAGCGACGAAAAATCGGTCATGGCTCCAATGCCGAGGAAAATAAGCGGAGGATAAATCCCTTTCACTACTCCGAAATAGAGGTAATTCATCACGGAGCCACTTTCGTAGATTCCTAATTGAAGGTCGATATCCGGACCTTGAAAAAAGGGAATATTTCCGATTATAATCCCTGTCCCGATGGGAACCAATAAAAGCGGTTCGTAGTCGTATTTGATTGCTAGGAAGATGAAGAACAGTCCCACTGCCAGCATGATTAAGTGGCCGGTGGTAGCGTTGGAGAATCCTGTGAAATCGATAAATCGTTTTAATCCGCTGAAACTCTCTTCGAATTCGTCGTGTGGCTCGTCGATTACTTCATTTTGAGGCAGGAGGGTATGTGCCTGTGTTTTAAGCTGATGATGATTAACAATGAAGGATGCCAGCGAAAGAATGCCAATCAGGCTTAATACAGTGAGTAGTTTTTTCATTGCTCCGCTTCCATTTCAATTAATACATCGCCTTGCAGTACATTCGAACCGGCGTTAACGAGAATCGATTTAATGGTACCCGCTTTATCGCTTTGGATGTTGTTTTCCATCTTCATCGCTTCCATTACCAATAAGCGCTGATTCAGTTTGACGGTATCGCCAGGTTTTACGTTCACTTCCAGGATTAGACCTGGCAGCGGAGCTTGGATTTTGTGCAAGCCCGTTAGTGCATTCGCCGGAAGACTCCCTTTTCCGTTCGAATCGACCGGCTTTCGAATGAGCCGTGGTGTTTTCGAAACGGGTTTATTGGAGTGTACTTCAACTTGGTAACGAGTTCCGTTTACCTCTACTTCGGCCAGGTTGTCTTCGAATTTTCGAATCTCTACCGAATAGTTATTACCTGATATGGTGAATTCAAATTTTTTCATAATGTGTGTTTTCTACGGTATCGGACATGTTTGCTAGTGTAGGTCGCTCGGTCGGGTGCGCATACTGTAAATCTTGGAGCTCCAGGGAGAATAGTTCTTCGAGGCGCGTTTAATGGTAATCATATTCGATTCATTGTCGTGAAAGTCGTTCATGTGAAGGTAAAGAGCCATGGTGATGGCTGCGCTCACCTCGCCGGAAACACTTAAGCTAGCCTCGTCGGGCATTTCTTTGCCTTCCTCGCGGAATCGTTTTCGGATTTTTAGATGAATAATTTTCGGCAGATTATGAAAGACGAAATAAAGAGCTACCAAAGCGCTGAACACGATTATGTACCCAACTGCTGCGATGAGAATGGAATGTTGGTTGATATTTTCAGTCGAGATTTGAATATCGGCTAGTGTGAAAATCATACAGTGCTTGCTTAAAGTGGGATGTTTGAATGTTTTTTCGGTGGATTGACATCTTTTTTGGTGGCCAGCATTTTGAGCGCTCTGCAAACCCTGAAGCGGGTGTTCCGAGGTTCAATCACATCGTCGATGAATCCGAATTTGGCCGCCTGATAAGGATTAGCAAAGCGTTCGGTGTATTCCTTCTCTTTTTGAGCAGCGTAGGCTAAGCGGTCTTCTTCCCGTTCGAGAGCACTAATTTTGCGTCCTTCCAAAACCTCGATCGCTCCTTTAGCTCCCATAACCGCAATTTCGGCACTAGGCCAGGCATAGTTCAGGTCGCCTCGCAACTGTTTTGAGCTCATTACGTCGTGGGCCCCTCCATAGGATTTTCGCAGCGTGATGGTTATTTTCGGTACGGTTGCCTCGCCATAGGCATACATGAGTTTTGCTCCGTGAGTAATGATGCCGCCATATTCCTGAGCTGAACCGGGTAAAAAACCGGGCACGTCGACCAATGTAAGAATGGGCACATTGAAGCAATCGCAAAAGCGAACAAAGCGAGCTGCTTTTCTACTGGCATTGATATCGAGCACTCCGGCAAGATAATTCGGCTGATTGGCCACGATTCCAATGGGCTGGCCATTCATCTTTGCAAAACCTACAATGATGTTTTTGGCATAGTGCCGATGAATTTCTAAAAATTCCTCCCGGTCAACAATTTCATGAATCACATCCATCATATCGTAAGGCAGATTCGGGTTCTCGGGAATGATTTCATTCAACGGGTCGCATATACGGTCGAAGGGATCATCGCAAATGGTTGTAATCGGTTCTTCCAGGTTGTTTTGCGGTAAGTATTCCAATAATTTTCGAATGAGTAGCAGGCCTTCTTCTTCCGACTCGACCCGGAAATGAGCTACCCCCGATTTTTCGGTATGTACGCTTGCTCCGCCTAAATCCTCAGTGCTGATATTTTCGCCGGTTACGGTTTTCGCCACTTTGGGTCCGGTTACAAACATGTAGCTGGTTTTTTCGCTCATGATGATGATGTCGGTTAGGGCAGGGGAATACACTGCTCCTCCGGCACAAGGTCCGAAAATGGCTGATATTTGCGGAATTACTCCGCTTGCCATAATGTTCCGTTGGAATATTTCGGCATACCCGGCTAAGCTTTGCACACCCTCTTGAATGCGCGCTCCACCGCTATCGTTGATTCCAATTACCGGAGCACCTACTTTCATGGCTTGATCCATGACTTTGCAGATTTTTTTGGCAAAGGACTCGGATAAGCTTCCACCAAATACGGTGAAATCTTGGGAAAAGACGTACACGATGCGTCCGTCGATCGTGCCATATCCGGTTACAACTCCATCGCCCAGGTAGGATTCACTCTCAATGCCAAAGTCGTTGCATCGATGCTGAACAAACATATCGAATTCTTCGAAGCTGCCTTCGTCGAGTAAAATTTCGATGCGTTCGCGGGCTGTGTATTTCCCTTTTGCATGCTGGGAATCGATGCGCTTTTCGCCACCACCTAACTTCGCCTGGGCTCGTAGGTCGATTAGCTGTTTTATTTTGTCGGTTTTATTCATGATGAAACGGTTTTTTCGGGACTTATTTACTGCAAAATTCCATGAGTACACCACCGGTGCTTTTCGGATGAAGGAAGCCAATGTTTAATCCTTCAGCTCCTTTTCTCCCTTGTTGGTCGATAAGCTGAATGCCTTTATCGGCGGCATCTTTCAAGGCTTGGTTCACCTCGTCCATTGCAAAAGCAATGTGATGAATGCCTTCTCCTTTTTTCTCAATGAACTTGCCAATGGGACCATCGGGGGAGGTGCTCTCCAATAACTCGATTTTCACATCGCCTATTTGGAAAAAGGCTGTCTTTACTTTTTGATCGGGAACTTCTTCAATGGCATAGCAGCTTAAACCGAGTACCTCTTCATAAAATTGAATAGATGCTTTCAGATCTTTTACTGCGATTCCGATATGCTCAATGTGACTTGGTTTCATGGGCTTGTTGTTATCAGGTGAATAATGTGTTCGTTTCTTCCGCAAAAGTACTTAAAAGCAGAGGGATTGTCATGGAAAATCCTTCCTAAGGCTTCTATTCTACAGCATTGTTATACAACAGGTTATAGGTTTTTAAAAAGCTATATTTCCATGCCGAAAAATTAAAATCCTGATAAAGGTCATGCCTCAATTGCTTCTAATTTTATATCTAGCCTCCTCAAAATTCCCATTAACATAGCTCATGGAAAGTGACTGCTTCTAAGTCGATTAATCAATTGATTTACTGAATAAAAAAAGGCGTATTCTCCGTTTGGAGGCTACGCCCTTTTTGTTTACAGCTTACTAAAGTGCTTGCTGTTTACCTTCGCTGAATGATGAGCTGCTTGGTAGTAGCAGTTCCATTACTCAGGTAAAAACGCAAGAGATAAATACCTTCCGGTAAAGCGTGCGTTTCGACCCGATAGTTCGCTTCTCTCATGGTAAGCTGATGGAGGCTTTGCCCGAGCGCGTTGTACAATTCGACACGATCGATACTTCCGGCCGGTGCTTGAATTTGGAAGAATTCTCGTGCAGGATTTGGGAAGATCTGAATCGCACTAGTAGCAGACGGATCGTTCATTCCAACTAAGTAGTAAACAACGACAATCTCGTCGGTCTGATAACAACCGTTTAAGCTAACTGAGACAGAATAAGTGCCTTCACCTACTTCGATGGTCTGGCTTACTTCGCCGGTTGACCAGTAATAGCTATCGGCAGGACTTCCGGCATCGAGTAGGGTGGTGGTTCCCGGTTGGATATAAATGGTGTCTTCGCCAAGCTCAACGGCAGGACCTTCCACAAACTGAACATTCAGTTGGTCGCTCAGCTCGCCACAGGTATGGTACACCGTAACCGAAACAGTTCCACTTTCGCTTACCGAAGTGGCATTGCTTCCGGTTCCGTTCGACCATAAATGCTGGAATCCTTCGAATGGAGTAGCCAGTTCCAGTGTTTCTCCAATGCAAAGAATCGTATCGTTGCCAAGATTAAAGTCCAGGTTAAAACTTTCTACATCGATACTACTTTCGGCTTGGCAGTCATAAATGTTGGTTATGGTAACCGCATACGTTCCGCTTTCTTCTATCAGCAAGCTATTGGCAGTTGAACCATCGCTCCACAGATAATACGATGCTTCGGGTATACTTGGGTTTAGGACAAAACTCGAACCGGGACAAATGGTTGTATCCGGACCTAAATTGAAGTTGAAGTTAGAAACACTCACGTCGATACTGGTAAAATAGCTTCCGCAAGAATTTTCGACCTCAACATAGTAATTATCGGCCTCGGTAACGGTAATGGTATCGGTAGTAGCACCATTCGACCAGAAAACATAAGAGCCCGATTGGTTTAGTGCAAGTTGCAAGCTATCGCCCAAGCAGATGGTAGTGTCATTTCCAAGATCGAGAACAAGAGGTTCTTCTACGGTAAGGTACAGTTCGTCGGAAAAACTACCGCAGTCGTTGGTAGCTGTAACCGAATAAAAACCTTGTTGGTTGGCCGAGATTACCGGAGCCACTTCGCCGGTGGACCATAAATACTCCGGTTGTGGACCAACGCCGGTATAAGCAGCATTGATAACTTGTCCGGTACCGATGCAGGTGACTAAATCAGGACCAATTTCAATAACCGGAATGGTGTATGAAATGATTTCCGTTTGATCGTTAACCGAGCCACAAGCATTGCTCACAGTAACCTGATAAACACCAGGATTACTCACCTCGATACTGGCGGCTGAACTTCCGGTGGACCATAAATAGGTACTTCCGTTGTTGGCCGGATCGATGGTGGTTGTTTCTCCTTCGCAAAGAAACGCTTCATCGGGCAAATTAATGCTTAGCGGTAAATCGTATTGCACCTGTATGGTATCCACTTCGGTACAATTTCCTCTTGTAACGGATACCGAATAAGTTCCTGATGTCCATGGTGAAAAAGTAGGTAAGGAATTACCATTATTCCATAAATAAGTGACACCACCCACATATCCGGCAACCGGAGTGGTAGCATCCAATACAACCTGATTCGAGTTGCAAACATCGGAAATATCGTTTCCTAAATCGAGTTCCATTTCGTTATAAACTACCGTAATGGTATCGGTAAATCCACACTCCTGCACAATGTTCGGTATTTCGACCCAATAGGTTCCGGGCTTGGTAACGGTATAGTTTCCGTTCGAAGTGAGCATGCTCGATTGTTGATCCCAATACCATTCATAAATTGCTCCGGCATTGGCTCCATTGTTCGTGGCATCGAGCGCTAATTCAACATCGGAGCAAAGCACAGTATCTGCTGGGAAATTCACAATATAAGAAGGTAATACTTCGAGATTAATGGTGGTATCGTAGCTGCAACCAAAATCGTCGACCACGGTAAAGGTATAGGTGTAATTACCCACCGATGGAGCAATCAAAGCGTTGGTGTCCATGTCCTGAAGTAAAACACCCGCGGTGTTGGACCAGTTAAACTCGAGTAGTTCTGGTTCGTAATTGAAATTGGATGGAAGGATATCGGGATCGAAGTTGATTCCCCATTCGAAAATAAATCCATTGTCGGAGAGGAGGTTATCGGTAATTCCGATGGTCCAGGTTCCATTTAACGGACAGCCTAATAGATTAGTCCACGGGCTCACAGCATCGTAGGTTCCGGCGGGCATGGTGGTATAACTGCCGCATTCGGAACTGAAACTACCAAAGGTTGAATTGGGCGACCAACAATACTGGTAACCTACACCCGGGTCCAGCACAGCATCGATGTCGATGGGTTCGCCGAGATATGTACTTCCACAACCGTTAGGATACACAATGAGGTCGATGGTGCTACCGTTCGGACATTCCAACCAAACCGTTAAATCGCCCAAATAACTATGCTCCATGGTGGCACAAATGCTCAGGAAATCGTTTACGTCGGTGAGCGTTTGACCTGGCGCAAAAGCATCGAAAATCAGTGAGGTGGAGTAGGAGGCTCCACTTCCGTCGGGCAAGAAGGTGGTTCCTGCCAGTCCGAGTTCGGCAGTTACCTCGAATGGAGTGGGTTGGGGCTCACCAATGAGCATAACCTCTTCTCCGTCGCAAATCACCGAATCCTCTGGCATGGTGCCATTAAAGGTTGGTTGGGTGCTGAGTCTTACCCGTAAATCGAGTACGTTCGAGCTTTCGCATCCCATGCTATCGACCACTGTTAGATTTACATTGTAGCCTCCAACGTCGGGATAATTGATTATCACTGTAGAAGTTGTTGTATCGATTACTCCGTTACCATAGTTCCAAATGAAGGTAGAAGTAGCATTCGACTGACCATAAACCAAATTGTTTTGGGGGAATAATCCTCCTCCGTTCAGAGTAATGGGTTGACCGGGGCACACATCGATAAAACCGTTTGAATCGACTGGTGGTGAACTGGAAAATAAGTTTGCCTGGATGGTCTGACAAGGTATCACACATACTACTTCGGCAGCCCAACCAGTTCCCACGGCACTCCCCGAAGACCATTGTACGGTAATGCAACCGCTGCTGTTCAGCGGAGATGCAGCTACATTCATGTTCATCGGGTTAAATCCTCCGGGAGTAAACGTTCCGAAACTGTTGTAGGTATTGTCGGGTCCGTCGAACACTTGAAGGCTCGATCCAGCGCCCACTTGCCAGTTGGTGAAAATTAATTCGATATAGGTACCGGGTGTACTTGGACAAAAAGTTACCGAATAACTTTCGTTCGTTCCGTGACTACCTACCGGTCCACCACTATCGTAAAAAGTTCCACTACAGGTGCTGATGCTTTGTCCGTTGAAGGCGTCAATTTCGTATTGTTGAGCTTGTGTGCTAAGCGATAAGCCAAGCAAGATACTTATGGCTATAAGAATTGGTTTGTTTTTCATGAAATCTTGAGTTTGATGCATTGGTTAAAGCTTAGGGTTGAACTAATCCATGAGCCTTTCGGGCTTCGTTGTACTTTTCATTGAAATCGGTCATGGATAAGAACTTGAGCAAGTAATCGGTCTTACCTAAGCGATACATGACAAATTCATCTTGCTTTAGATCTAAATCGTAGCGCAAAACATTTATGTTTTCGTGCTTTTCATCGCTGGGAAAATCCAGACTAGGATATAAGTCGATGCTCTCCTGTTTGTAGGGTAGTTCAACTATTTCGAACGACTCGCTCAGGTACACATTATAATACAACACCAAGTTTGGGTTCTCTTGCTCCATTCGTTCAATCATTTCTGAATCGAAAACCTCGTAGAGACGAGAATCGGCTTGGATGGTCGCTTCGGTTTGTCCGATTGCTCCAGACGAAACTCCTAAAGCAATGAGGATACTTACAATCATTTTCATGGAATAAACTGTTATTTTCATTTGTATGTAATTAGCCATTTTTAGTTACCAGCATGGAATCATCATAAACTTCTACCCGCCTTTAGTAGTGGTTGCCTCATAGAGATTTTCCAATGATCCCATCCCTTCATTCAATTTTTCTTGAGTAAATACTGTCTTCCCCTATCAACACCGATTCCCTTAAAAGGATTTCAAAATCAGCAGGTAAAGCTTCATTTTATCCCATTTGAAAAATCGCGTTAAGTAATCATTTTCTTCGGTTTTTAACAAATTCTATTTGAATCAAAAAAATACAACAGGAAGACTGACATTTTGTGAAAAGGTTGCCTTTCATGGTCCACTATTTTTGAAGAAAATGCTTCCGCTTCCCAACGGAAGAGCCTTGATTGAACAGCACTTTCGAAGTGTGTGGTGAGGAAAAATTTACGAGTGCTTGTTTTTCAAATTCTTAAGCAAAATGTTTTTGGAGATAAGCTTCCTCCTCGCGCGAAAGAGCTCGCGGTTTAAACACTTCTTTACCTTGAATCCATTCGTCGAAACTGCCTTCTCGATGGGCTCGCAAAAGGTTTTGTTCGAAGAGCCATTCGTACGAATTAATGTCTCTTTCCTGTAAATAAGCTGTCACTCCATCGGTAAGCATGCGCCCGAGCCGCAGCGGTAAGTCGAAGGCAGCTGCAAACACCGATTGATCGTCCGGATGGTCGAATTGACTTTTGCAAGAATGAACATTCGACGATAAATAGGTTCGGCAGGCAAGCGGTCTTGCTTCGTAAACGGTGCAGTTTCCTTCTTCGCCCAAAAACGGACAAGCATGCTTCAGGCTTAGAAAGTGATTCACCTTGAGCTTAGAGGTTTTAACATGTCTCTGTTCAACCTTGTCGAAAAAGGCTTGCTTCGCTTCTTCTGTAAAGTGCTGATTTAGATGGTGAAGGAGGTAATACATTTCGTGAGGGACCGTCATTACTGTTTGGAAGCAGCACCAATGGCAGCCTTTTTGGCAATCGACGGTCGATTGTTCGGCTTGTACATAGTCTTGAAACGATTCTAGGAAGGCATCGATGTAGGAATAAACCGCTTTAGTAAGCGCTAAAATCGAAGGATGATTGATTCCACTGCTCAAATGTTGCATGGCCAACTTCTTTCCGTCTTCGAAGAAAGTTAGCTCAAATTCCTGGATAATATCTTGATTCATAGTTGTTGCTCCTTAGATTATTCTGCCTATGCTTAGAAAGTACTTAGAGTGAACTTATTCAGTTGGGTTCGACGAAGAATCCATCCCTGCCAGCACGATGACGAATTCGCCCTTTACCGTGTGGGTTTCGAAATAGTGCTTAACTGTTTCGAGGCTTCCCCGAACGGTTTCTTCGTGTATTTTGCTAATCTCGCGCGACACCGCTACCCGACGGTCCGGTCCAAAATGCTCGATGAATTGTTCCAGGCATTTTAGGACTCGAAAGGGCGATTCGTAAAAGACCATGGTACGAGCCTCGTTGTGAAGACTTTCGAGCGCTTTCTGACGTCCTTTTTTCTGTGGAAGAAAGCCCACGAATACGAATTGATGATTGGGAAGGCCGCTATTCACGAGTGCCGGGACAAAAGCAGTGGCTCCGGGCAAGGTTTCTACCTCAATGTCAGCATCGAGGCAGGCTCGTACCAGCGCATAGCCCGGATCGCTGATTCCTGGAGTGCCCGCATCGGAAACCAAACAGACTTTCTTCCCTTCCAAAATGAGTCTTACCAAGGACTCGCTACTTTGTTTTTCATTGAATTTATGGTGAGACCGCAATGGCTTTTGTATGTCGAAGTGCTTTAATAAGATTCCGGTCTTGCGCGTATCCTCAGCCAGAATGAGGTCGCATTCGCGCAGCATTTCCAATGCTCGAAGGGTTATATCGCCCAGGTTGCCGATGGGAGTGGGTACTACCCAGAGTTTATTCATGAATTTGTACCGTTAAAATTCCGAGGTTCAATCGAATGAAAGGCTTCCCTTTCAACTTCGATCTGATTCGTGTGATTAATTATGTGCGACGTTTGCTGTTTAATAGCGAAGTTGCTCCACTTCGCTCAGGAATTGCGCGATGAAACCGAAAAAGGCATGATAGCCCGACAAAGGTAAATTTTCGGCCTTATCGGTAATGTCGTGGTAGGCTTTGAACTTACCTCGAGTAAAGAAAAAGAACGAGGGAACATCGTGAGTGGTGAAGTAGTAGTGATCGCTGTTGGCAGAACCTTTACCCCCTCGTACCGATTCGAAAAATTGGTGTTGTTCGTTCATGGCTTCCATTCGGGCAAAGACCTCCGGATGACTCAGGGCATTGACGATGGAAAGTCCTTCGTCGCCGGTTCCAACCATGTCGTAATTGAATAGGTATTTAATCTGATTAAGGGGAAAATAGGGATTTTCGGTGTAGAATTTAGACCCTAACAATCCAGTTTCCTCGGCGCCAAACCAAATGAAGGCATAGCTGTAATATGCTTGGTTTTCCTTTTGACCGATATGGCGGGCAAAGTCGAGCAAGGCTGCACTTCCACTCGCATTATCGTTGGCTCCCGGAAAATAACAATCCTTGCCCATTCGTCCAATGTGGTCGTAGTGTGCCACCATTACGATGAAGGTATCGACTTGTCCGGGATGGTAGGCGACCAGGTTTTGGGTTGTGTACTTTTTGTAGAAGCGAGCCCGTGCTTTGATTTTAATTTCCTGGGCATCGGGCGAAAGTGCTTCGGGTTTCATTTGAAGGGTTGGGAATTTACTTTGCTCTTTGTATGGACGATACACCAATTTACCATGATGGATCCAGATGATTCCACTTGCTTTGGTTGGATTTTCAGCTCGAATGAATTGAATAAGCTCTAAAATGGTTTCGTTGCGAATGCCCGTGGTATCGATGGCAATGAAGTAGTCCTTATCCACATTGTTAATCATGTTTACCAAGGCATCTTCGTGCTCTACCACTTTCTGATTTATCCAGGCAATTTGATAGGTGCCGCGGGTAGAGGGAGCATCGCCACGAAGCAGATAATCGACGCCCGGGGTTAGTTTTTTATCATCGACCGATACAGAAACATTGCGTGGAAAGGTATTTATTGGAAAGGAAAACTCTTGGGTGTATCCCGGTTCAAAAGCTTGTAGACCAATCTTTTCTATTTCCTGTTTCAGCAATTTGGCCGCCTTTTTCTCTCCTTTTTTAACATAGCCACGACCGTGTAAATCGGGCGAAGCCAATTGGGTAATGATGGAACGGACATAGCTGGTATCTTGCGCCTGAACCACGATAGAAGCGAAGGGAAAGAAGAATAGTAAAAAGCTGAGTGTGATGTGTTTTTTCATGAATAAAGTGTCTTAAAATTTCCGACTCAGAATGCGTAAAAACTTCTCAACCACCTTCGAATCGCTATCCCAATCGAATCGCGATTGCAGGTATTCGAGGGCAGCGTGCAAGGATTCACTGCGGTTTAAATCTTCGATGGTTTGTTGATACAATTCCGGCTGTTGATTAAATAAATCGCGGATGAACCATATCCGGTCGTTCAAGGGAATAGCTTTGTGGATATCGGTAACGGGCAATTGCTTGAATTGCGAGGCCAGGGCTTTATTGCTAGCATTCTCGCTTAGCAAATCGTGTAAGGATTTTTTATTTGTTCCTAATTCTTCGCCCAGCACTTTGCCACTCGATTTGGGGTCTTTTTTACTTTTGATTTTGGTCGCTCCCTCAGGTATTTTCTCGCCTGAAACCTTTTTCTGCTCCCGCTCTTGCTGTTCCTTCAACTCTTTCAATTTCA
>CALGAK010000053.1 GCA_937954085.1 uncultured Bacteroidota bacterium | reverse complement strand
CGAATTGGTATGCTTGACTTCAAAACCAGATAGCTCGACACCATCAGCCTCGATGTTCCAAGTAGGGTTGCTATTCCCTCCATTAACTACAGGAAGATCTGAATTAAGATTTGGTATGCCTTGGATGTTCAAATTGTGCCTATCGACAAGCAAATTTTCGCTATAGGTTCCATAATACACCATCACTGTTCCCTCGGCGGCTACCGCATTGATAGCCTCCTGAATTCCGGGAAAAGCATTATATCCATAAATTCTGTTTGGTTCAATCTCATTGAAATAATCCTGATTAAGCCATTGAGCATCGACATAAACAGTTTCTGGAGCTGCGAGTATTGTTAAGCTACCGTCTAAATACACCAATTCGTAATTCAAGGAATTTAATCCCGAAGGGGTAATAGCATAGGTGCCAGGTTCGATACCTGGAGCACGGTTATAGACTAATTCACCCCCAAGGGTTTGAATGGTTTCATTAAAAACAAATCCACTAAAGGTTGATGAAAAGGCAGGATCGGGAGCATTGGCGCCTTTGGTAGCATCCTTGGCTTGAATGGTTAAGCTCTGCTTTACAATAGTGAAAATTGGAGCCGATTCACTCATGCTTAATTCATAGTTATCTCCAGCGCTGAGGCTACTCAAAGTATAGGAATAGGTTCCTACATTTTCCCCAGACTCGCGTCCGATTGATCCTGAATAGGAATCGCCAGTAAGCAAGTTAGGTTGACTTTGAAATAAGTAGTTTTCCGGATCGGGCGAACCGTAAGTTTTTTGCTGATTGCTCTCTGGCAGTATCGTAATGGACTTGGGGGAAACACTCAGCGTTACCGTACTCGATAGTAGGTTTCCACATGATCCGTTCACCTCACAACGTAAGGAAGAGGTATTCCATTCGACTCCCGGACGAATAATTTCCAAAGAAGCCGTCTCTTCGCCGTTCCACTGATCGGAATCGGCCAAATCTTCAAAACCATTCCCGTTATCGCGTTGCCAACGATAAGTTAATCCGGTTCCTATCGCTTCAATCTCAAAGGTGGCTGTTTCACCATAAGTAACTTCATTCGAAACAGGTTGCGTTGTTATTTCAGGAGTATAACATGGATTAATTGCCAACTGCATGGCAATATATCGCGAGGTGGTTGCAGGGATCGTTTGAACCGTTTTATTCCCGGAATAGGTGGGTGTTTCAAGTAAATAAGTAAACAAAAGGTTACTTAAATCGGGGCGAGACTCGTTATAACGAAAGCTCGTATTAGCAGGTGCAGTAGGAAAAGCCTCATAAGAAACTTCCGCTTGATGGGCCAACAGGGACATAATAAGTGTTTGTGGCTTATTGGTTCCAATCCCGGAAAAGGTAGCTAAACCTCCTTGCCCTAAACTAATGGATATATTTTGAATAGGATCGAATGCATCGGTCTGTGTTATCCTTGATACAACAGCCGACCACGATTCAAGCAAATTAGAATGAAAGGTATACGTGTTGCCTCCAGCATCATTTGCATCGGCTCGTTTGTAATAAACAGCTAACCCCACATCGGTGGTATTGGAGCTGATAATGATTGGACTCCAACCGATAGAAGGGGATATGATATTCAATAATCCTTTTTCGAAGGAAATTACTAAAAGAAGCAAATCCTCTTCCTGTGTAGTGGTTGGAACACTGAAACTTATGGCTGCCGTATTTCCATTGCTAGCAGAGATTTCCTGCCATATAGGAGGTTGTGCTATCGACTGACCGAAGGCACTGCTTCCAAGGCAAGAAGAGCCCAATACAAAGAGCCAGAAAAGAATCAGCCTGGTTATCATAGAATCAATCATGGGGTTAGATTTTATATGAGTTTATACTGAAAAAACCGTAAAAGTTACATCCAACAAATGCAACTTTTTCGGCTAAAAAAAGGGAGAGAGCAGCCCTTTAAAAGCTGCTCTCAATCATCCCTATTGCTTAATTAAAACCACCCTCGTTTGATAGAAGTGGTCACCCAATTGAACCTGAATTAAATACATTCCTGAACTTAAATCACTAACATTTACCGGCAAATCTTGAGTCAAAGTGGTTGTAAAGCTACGCAAGCGGTTTCCTTGCATATCCAACAACTCAATAGTCGCTGGTGTGTCGGTTACAGCCGAGAAAGCAAGCTTAATCTGTCCGGTTTGTGCCGGATTCGGATAAGCAGTCATCGTTAAGTCTTCCAACTGCAATGCTTCGTTGACATCGGAACCAATCTTAACACTACCGGTTTGGTCTTCGCCTCGCAGTGAAACATAGTACATTCCGTTGTTCAACTCAGTGTAGAAATTATCGGCAATCCAAACCCTATCGGCTATAGACTCGTCGAATCGCATAATACTAATCGTAGCACCTGCAGTCCAAACTTCGGGAAGTCTATTCAGAGATAAGCTTACGAAAGTCTGATGCATTACTCCTTCAATATTGAGCGCTTCGCCCTGTGGTAATAATCCATAATCGGATTCAAAGCTCTCAACAATCGAGGTAACATCGGAATCATCGGAATCCCAAGCGAGGGTGAACTGGATATTGTCCAACAAAGTGCCGGGAACATCGTATTCGGGCACTAAAACTAACTCACTACCCAACCAGTCGATACTTATAGGGCCATCGTTTCGAGCTTTAATCTTAGCCTGATTTCCATCAACTGGCGTAGAGTAAATCGCATTCAATTGTGAGTTGTTGGTTAAAGACTCCAGATTGGAAAGGATACTACCCCGGTCATTGTTATCACCAGTGTACCTAATCGTACCATCGGCATTCACATCTTCCAGGAAGTAAAATCCAGGATCTCCAGTATATACATCAGCAAAACCACTTCCGCCATTGGCAAGGATTTTTGCAAGGATTGGACCTCGGTCATTCCCAGGACCAGAATATTGCAAGCGATTATCCGGATTAACATTCCCCGCAACCATTCCAAAAGGATCATCCTCACCTAACTGTATTCCACCGGTTGGTAAAGCAGTGGTTAGGTCTTGTCGATCAGTAAGAGGAGCAGTAACATCATCGATACGAATTGGCAAGTGATTACGATGATAAAGAATCAGATCATAACTACTACCAGCTTTCACATCATCATCACTAACAAGCACATCGAGGCTACCATTAGCACGAAGCATCCCCGCAGCCTTACCTACACTTGCGTTATCATTATCGC
The DNA here is from genome assembly GCA_937954085.1 of uncultured Bacteroidota bacterium. Lineage (GTDB taxonomy): Bacteria > Bacteroidota > Bacteroidia > Bacteroidales > M50B96 > M50B96. Next base: position 3,397 of record CALGAK010000053.1, on the reverse strand, counting down.
GGAATTCAACCAAAATCCAATCTACTGCGTTTGCAGGAATATCGCCAATAACAGCATAGTTCTCTGCTGTACCGGAATAGTTCCACGGTGCACCTGTGTATGGATGAGCAATGGGCACTTGGTTTTTCGAGCGTAAGCTAGTAGATAAGGCACCACTTGTTGCATCGTACATTCCTTGAAGGAAGGTTTTGAGAGCAAAGCTAACCGGACTAATGGTTAAGGTACCATTCACAAAAGTGATATCGTAGTTCGTTGCCGTTAACCCATCTGGGGTAATCGGATAGGATCCAACAGCGGTTGCTGCTACTGCACTGCCGGAAAAGGTTAAGCTTCCCGTTAAAACGTTAGTTCCTTCATGATTCACGAATCCACTGTAACTAGCAGTGAAAGAAGAGAAAACCAAGCCATCGTAAACCTTGGACTTATCGTCGGCAGTTACGGTAAGCGGAGCTTTTTCGATGGTACCATCGCCTGTGGCAGAAGCAGGTAAGGTATAATTCGACAACAAAGTAGTCCCTTGCGCTGCGAAATCGGCTGTGGGAAGCGTATTGTCGAGCACCACGGTTACAGTAGGTCTTCCTGCATCGGCGGCTCCATACGTACCACTAGTCTTGGTAATCAGGATACTCTCTAAGCCAACACCTGTTCCCATTGTATAATCGGCTGAACTGAGGGTAGCAACGGTGGTACCGTCGTACACTTTTGTTGGATCACCGCTTATACTTGCTGTTAACGCTTTAGGAGCTATATCAGCCGTGGTAGTGGCAGCGATGGATACAAGTGTGTATTTTCCAGCGTTTGCCCCTTCCAGGTTATCACTTAAATTGGCCGGATTATCATCATCTACCAAACTAACGAGTTTGCCGGTTCCCGCATTTTTATTGCTGAAAACAGCCGACAAACCAGTAGCGCTAACCACATCACTTCCAATTACTCCGGCAAGGCTTGGCCCTGATGAGAATGTTGCCGTTGTATTACCATCATAAATTTTATCATTAACATCAAAGCTCGCAATACTCACTTCGCATTTACCATAAGGTACATCCTCAGCATTGGCGGTATTCATTCCAGTGTAATCGGTTCCACCCACTTCCACATAGAAAACAGTGGATAGCAAAGCATAGCTATCATCATCTGCCATAATGGTAAAACTACCCGTACCCGAACCTATTTGATTGTGCGTAAAGGTAAGTACTGTTGTTCCTTCACTTGATAATGACGAAGAACTTAAAGGTGCTGCCGCAAAGGTTGCATAGATATAATCACCAGAGGTTTCATTAGACCCTTGCTGTGCAACATATGAATTGGCGCCGAAGGTGATTACAGGTGCATTTGAGTTATCCCACTTGAGCGTAAACTGGATATTACTAATGGTCCCATTCGTAATATCGACCGTTGGTTTAAGCACTACAGCATAGCTTTCGCAAGCAGTTCGAACCACTTCGATATCGACTTGATCGCCATTCGCAACCGCAAACTCATAAGTTGAGTTAGCAGCAACACCAAGATTTTCCCAAGTTAGCTCAAAACCATCAATTTCATCGGCGGTACCCTGTAGCGACCATGCATTGGGGCTGCTAGCATTATACACTCTTGAAAGCAGCAGAACACGCTTCAAATTCTTCAAGGCGGTTTTGTCGCTTAAGTCGAAAGTAAGATCAACCGTAACTGTACTACCGGTGGTATTTTCTACTTCCCAATATCCCTCCAGAATCTCATAGTTAGAACCGAAACTTGAACTGTTTTTGGTTTGTGAACCAGCAGGCTCATCATTAATATAGGTAATTGAAAGCGTACCTGCAGATTGGAAGGTCCCCGATACATTGGTTCCCGGAGCTTCAAACTCAGCATTATTATTCAGACCACTTTCCACTACAACCGGACTTAGCTGACTAAAGCTACTATCGATCCAGAAGGGATTATACAGGACATCATCAGAAACGTTTACACCCGCACCACCGTTATTACCCAAGTGAGTTGGACCAGTTGCTGCATTCCACCAGTTTTGATACGCATCTACATCGGTGGTAGTAGTATTGGTATTGTTGATTCCAGACTTCACCTGAAGATTAGCGATGGTTTCGCTAAATTTATTGTCGCGGAAAACATTTCCGGTTATATCACCAGCACCCAGATAAATAACACTACCCAGGACATTACCATTGAAGCTATTACCGGTAAAGCTATTATTCTTAGCTTCGCGATTTCCACCCTGATTCTCGACCATGATACCATAATTATATTTGTCATCATTGCTACCATCGCCATTACCAGAAATGATATTGGAATTAACTCGAATGCTGTTTACATCGACTAGTTTCAAACCATTACGAGCATTATTGGAAATGGTATTATCTACGACATCGATGTTATTCACCGCATTATTGAAATTATGACTCAAGATTTGCAAACCATACTTACCATTTGCGCTGAGTGTGTTATGGCTAATGGTAAGCCCTGTAACTGAGTTTTCTGCATTCACAGCCGAAGCCAGGTAAATACCATAGCTTTGATCACTGCCACTAATGCTATTCCCATCGACCAAGCCACCAGTAATCTTATTGATACCTGCGGCATATAAACTGATACCAGCCACATTGCTACCAGAATTATCGGTAACAAGGTTATTTTGAATGGTTGGGTTCGACACATTTGTCATCCACACACCATTCGATTCGTTATTCGTAATCCAGTTATTGGAAAGGTCGATTCCTGAGAGCAAGTTATTGGCATCAACCCCTTGAGCAATGATTCCACCACCGGCATTAGTTGTAGCGCTGGCGAGACTGACACCGGTCACTTTAAATCCTTTTACGCTCACATTCGAAGCAGTGATGGTAATTGCGTTATCACTATCCGCAGCAGGTGAAAGTTCGGTTACATCGTTAGCCCAGCCGTTTAAACCTGGATCCACACTATGTTGCGCTCCACGAAGCGAAATAGCTTTGTTAATGGTTATCGTCTCATCAAATGACCCGGCAGTCACCTGAATCACATCACCTGCGGTGGCAGCATCGATGGCCGATTGGATAGATAAACCTTCTGGTACCATCCAAGTTCCGGAGCTTAGTTCCTTAACGACCGACTTCGTATTTCCATTATTCATGTCATTTAAGTCCGAGCCAATTATTTTGGCAGCAGTTAAATCCTCTGCGAAGAAAGTGTACTCTTCTGAGTCGCCTTGGCTTCGAAAAGCGCTATTCTGAACAATAAAGTTCCAATCGGTAACTTGAACATTTGTATTGACTAAATTAGTTGATCCATCGATATCGTCCTGACTGTAAATATTACCGGTTATGTTCAATCCGGAGCCACTGATGGAGACATTATCCGATGCCCTGTTAACGTTAGCGACTCTAGAAGCATATACCGCTATTGCTCCCCAGGCATTGTTCTC
>CALGAK010000052.1 GCA_937954085.1 uncultured Bacteroidota bacterium | reverse complement strand
ACTCCAACCCATGGGTGCAGAAGAATCACTCCTCGCGATGCGTGCTAGCCTCCAACCCCGGAATAATTGCTCCGGCTTCCGATTATGTTTCAAACTCAAAGTCAATGTTTCTACCTCTAATTGAATTACTAAGTATTTTACACTAATTATATGCAACAAAAATACCTTAGCAACTAGCCCAACACGGTAACAATTTCGATTTATCGGAATCAATATCCATTCCGGCGGTAACAGTCCTGAATCAGAATTGTTACCAAGACCTCAAAAGCCTATTATCCAACATTTTAAAACCATAAGATTAGACCATTTCCTGCCCTCACAATTCCTTAAATAAGCTTAAGTAACGAAAACGACTACGCCCAATTACGTATATTTTTACATGCTTCAGGAAAATTGAATAAAAGCATTATACTAGACTTATAGTAATAGGACACTTTTTATCGGCTAGTAAGCCATTCCTATCGATTATTCGAAAGGAATAGTTCATCGAAGATTACTATAACTACCTAATGAATGCTATTCAGGCCATGGAGAATTCTCGTAAAGCTTGGGAGGAAAATGCAAGGCATATAAAAGCCGAAGTCCGGCAAAAAAACGCCAGACTTCGGAATTTGAATTAACACACTCGCAATAAGTAGTAGGGCTATAGAACAGCCGATAATTTGCGTAAATTCTTGAGGGCTTCCATATCGCTGATTGCCTGATTAAGCGACAATTGATTGTGTCCCTGATCGCGATATTCGGAAGGGGATATGCCCATGTGCTGTTTGAACACCCGGAAAAAGGTTTGACGATTGGTAAAACCAGACTGAAAAGCAATTTCGTCGATGGTTAAACGCTTATCGGTATCCTTTGCTAAAATAATCTTCGATTCATTCACCCGGAATGAGTTGATGAAGTTATTGAAGGAGGAATTATAGTAAGTCTTAATCGCTTTCGACAAGGTTCGTTCGTTGGTTTCGATCATGTCGGCAGCTTTACCCACAGTGAGGTCGTCGATGAGATAGATTTTATCTTCCACCATTTTCTCAATAAAGGCCGATGCAACGCGACGTTGACCAATTTCGGCATCGTTGAGAATATCTTCGGCCGAGGATAGTTCAGCCAATCGTTCGGTGAACAGCATTGTTTCTACATTTTCAGTTTCAGTTTCTTTCGGAGTTTTTAACAATTGACGGTATTTAATCAGAAAAACGACAAAGCCACCCAAGAGTAAAATTGCAAGTCCTATTGCACCTAAAAACCAAGATTTCATTTTGCTTCCTTCGTTGGCACAAACGACCAATTCTGCATCTTTAATTCGCTGATTAACAACCAAAACATTAGTAGCCATATAGACAGCATTCGAATCGAGGTGTTGTTTCAAGTCGAGCGCCTTAGCCTCATATTCCTTAGCCGTATCTTTCCATTTTAAATCTTCGCTTAGCAAAGCCAAACGCTCATATACCTCTAGCTCCATTTCGTAATTAGAAACCGCCTGAAACGACGATAAGCTCTTTTCATACTGATCGATTGCTTCGGTGTTAAATCCTTTCACTTCCAGAATCATCGCTTTCAAGAACTCATAGCGAGCTTGTAACGTCCGATCGCCTACCTTATAAGCCATGTCGGAACCAATGGTATAATTCAAAAACGATTGATCGTAGTTTTCTTGAACTGCAAACTGGTAAGAAAGCTCATAGTAAATCTGACTCATGGAGATGCTATCGTCAACCGCCTTAAAGGCGTCCAGTGCTTCGTTAAATGCCTCGATAGATGCATTGTAGTCACCTCTTTCAGAATAGATTAAACCCAAATTCTGAACAACCTTTGCTAAATGGTATTTATCCCGTTCCGATTTAAAATACTTATAGGAAAGGCGCAAAAAGTTCTCGGCAAAATCGTTATAACCCAGTTTGTAGTTAATATAAGCGATGTTAACAAGAACTTGGTGTCGTGAAAAGACATCATCTAGTTCCAAGTCGATGAAATAACTCTTTTCATAGGATTCAAGGGCCCTTTGATATTCGCCTTGAAACATATAGCACACGCCCAAATTATTGAAGATGGAACCGGCTCGTTTAGGATAATTTTGAATGTATTCTTTCTCGCTACCTGTTTTAAAAGCCTCGATGGCAGAATCGAAGTCGCCTTGATAAAAGCTAGCAACACCGAGGTAATAATAGGTTCGTAGCACATTTTCCTCATCGCCTGCTTGCTCAAAGGCCGATAAGTATTGCTCTCCCAAATTCCACGCAGCTTCGTAGTTTGTATCGGCCATTTGAGTGATAATCATAGGGTCGTACAAACCATTCGGCTCATCGCTTGCAAAGACGTACACGGAAGTGAGGCTTATCCACAAGCTAGATAAAATGGTTAGTAGTACACGCATATCGATGAGGTTTAGTTAAGTTGCTCGCCTAGCAATAATTTGTCGATTCTTCAAATGTCCTAAGTCTAATTAAAGTACAATTACGTATGATTACTTAATCGATTTCGGATATTATTACCAAACAAAGATATATTAAATCCAAGCAGATAGCTACCCTTATTGTAAAAAAAATGTTACCAATTATAAATATTTTATTAACAATCAATGTTTTAAAACTCGAAAAAAATGACATCTTTTCATTTTACGAACTCCAACCCTCTTTGGCATAAATGATACGCGCAATACAACATACTTACGATTAACCTCCGAATATTTAACATTTAAACTTAGTATTTTTAACATATCACCCTATAAAAACCAGGGGCATTTGGTCTCTTAGACCATGATATTCAAGTAATTAACTACTTAATTAAAAAAGTATAAACACCTTGGTTTTGTTCACCGCTCGCTCTTCTCTATTTCACCATTCGAACCAACTGTTTTTACTCAAATAAAACAACCTGCAGGAATTAGCTCTCAGATTATCAACTCTTTTTTAATAACACAGGTTTCTTATCAGCCGGAAAGTCAATCCTAAAAATACCTAGTTAAGGGGATAGGGAATCCTTGCTTTATCCCTATGTTTGCATTCAAGTATTACAGTACCAATTTATTTAATTAAGCCCTTATCCATATGAGCGAACTAATTAACAATTCAAAAGAGCGAAAAGCACGACTCAAAGAACTCATCCTAAAACTGCACCAAGGAGAAACCACCGAAGCAGTGCAACAAGAATTGCTGCTATCCTTGGCAAATATTCCTTACGGCGAAGTGGTCGAAGTAGAACAAGAATTAATCAGCGAAGGACTTCCGGAAGAAGAGGTTCTGGCCCTGTGCGATGCCCATTCAGCAGTACTCGACGGAAGCATCGACCTTTCCGGCATGAAATCAATACCCGAAGGCCATCCGGTCGAAGTAATCCGAAAGGAAAACGAGCAAATCAAACTGGTAGCACAACGCATCAACCAAATCCTCTACTCGCTTCAGGCTACAAAGGACCAGGAAATGCCCGGACAGATCCTCGAATTAAAATCCCTGTTCAATCAGTTAATGGATGTCGATAAACTCTACCAACGAAAAGAATACCTGATTTTTCCCTTTCTCGAAAAGATCGGCATTACCGGTCCTCCGAAAGTAATGTGGGGGAAGCACGACGAGATTCGGAACCTATTAAAGATGTCGCTAGAGGTCTTACATACCGAGGACCTTACGGCAGAAGAATTACATGCAGCTTCGCCTTTTTCGCTGAAATTGACAGTGGACCAGGTAGTCGACATGACCAAAAAAGAAGAAGAAATTTTATTGCCCATGTGTCTCGATGAACTAACTGAGGCCGATTGGTACGATATCCACAAGCAATCGCTCGACATCGGTTTTTGTTTGTATGATCCTCCGGTAAATTGGAAACCCAATTGGGTGAAAGAAAAAGCGATAGACGAAATGAATCAGGACGGAGGCTTGGTGCGCCTACCAACGGGTAGTTTTACTCCCGAAGAGCTGAACACCGTACTTAACTCCCTACCCTTCGATATCACCTTTGTCGATAAAAACGATAAAGTAAAGTACTTCTCCCACGGACGTGAACGGATTTTTCAACGAAACCGCGCTATTCTAAACCGGGATGTACGCCACTGCCATCCACCATCTAGCGCCCACATAGTTGATAAAATCATTGATGATTTCAAATCGGGTCGCGAATCCAGAGCCCCTTTCTGGATCAATATGAAAGGAAAAATGATCCATATTGAATACTTCGCCTTGCGAAACGAAGAAGGAGAATACTTAGGAACACTGGAAGTTTCACACAATATTACTACATATCGTGAAATTGATGGTGAACAAAGAATTCTTTCGTATCAAAAATAGCCGTAACTTTATAAAAATTAAGTATTAATATCTACTATAATGACTAAGGAAATAACTATCTCACCGCGAACTAAAGTGCTTGAATTACTCGAAGCTTATCCCGAACTGGAGGCTAAACTCATCGAAGAAATTCCGGCTTTCGATAAACTTAAAAATCCCTTGCTCCGAAAAACCATTGCGCGTATGACTACCTTGCAGCACGCTGCTATGGTGGCCAATATTCCTTTAGAACGATTAATCCGTATCCTTCGGGAAGCAACCGGTCAGGAGATTGTGTTGGAAAATGGACGCATTGGAACAGAGGAAGATAAAGCTCCTCCGTGGTTTAATCCGAATCACATTCGTCGAACACTCGATGCTCGTCCAATGCTGGAGCAAGGCGAACATCCGGTAGGTGAAATCATGGCAGCCCTGAGCCAATTTCAATCCGAAGAAATTTTTCACCTTATCGTTTCTTTCTATCCGGCACCCTTGATCGAAAAAGCAGCTAGCCTCGGGTTTGGACACTATTCCGTACAAGAAGGACCAGAGCTGTTCCATATCTACTTTGGTAAATAAAAAAAAAGCGTCCTCCGGACGCTTTTTTTGTAATTTCTATAAAGCTTCAGTTACAATCGCCCCTTTCGGTAATTGTGTTAATACTTTTTTGACCATGTTTTGCACATTTTGAGCGAATAAAGCTAACATCAAACCCAAGCTCCTGTTCGCATTCAGGCAATACCTAAATCAAGAGATTTAAATACTTTTTCATTGGAAGATACCCAATGATAAATTTACTATTCAGAAAGAGTCTTGATAAATATTTTTACGTAGTTTTGAATCACTAAACCTTTTAATCTTTTTCTATGAAAAAAATAGTTCTACTTACCGGATTTGTTTTCCTTTTCTTTTCAGGATTCAGTCAAATTATCCCTCCATTTAACCAAGGGAAAGTAACGGAAGCGGGCGATTTATGGCGTTGGACTCAAGAGCAAAGCGCTTCGAACAAGCATGCTTTCAAGGGATTATTGAGCAAACAAGCCCTCAATCCTTCCGAACTACATCTCGACAGTATCCTGATTATCGAAGAACTCGCCATGTACATGGAATACAATTCTCAAGGCTGGCTAACGACTGAATTGGAATCGGTTTACGATTTTTCCACACAGACTTATCTGCCCGATTATCGTCAAGTTTATACTTATACTTCGGAAGGTTGGCCGGAATCGTCCACTTCGGAAGTGTTTGAAACCGGTGAATGGATTCCGGATTATCGATACGAAGCTACGTACAATGCCTCCGGATTCCTGCTTACCGAAACCAACTATTTTTACGAGGCAGGCAACCAGAGCTTTGTTCCCGCTTATCAATCAGTTTACTATTTAAACACCAATAATTTCATCGATTCGATTTACACTTACTCGTGGGATCCGAGTCAAGAGGACTGGGACATCGCATCGCGTTCCATTCAAATGAATAATTCGTTGGGCGACCCGACTCAAATCGACTATAGCTACTACGATCAGACGAACATGATCTGGATTGAATATACGAAAGAGCAGTATCAATATCAGTATGACAATCAAGATCGCCTTATCGAAGAAATCTATCAGGAATGGGACTTCGGAACTTCCGATTGGATTTATACGTATAAAAACGAGTATGGATATCAGTTCGATGAAGTTCTGGCTAGTACCATTGAATCGTATTGGGACGAAGTTTCAGGCACTTGGCAAATCGGATATCTTTTATCGAATGAATTTGACAGTTTAACGAACCTCAGCGCTTCAACCTATAGTTATTACGATGAATTAACAGGAGGGATAGAGAATGATGAACGATATGAAGCAAGTCATCATTTCGATTTTCTTGCCGCCGATTATGCAAGTCCTGCATGGATGCAAGATGAATTCTATCACGTGAATATTATCGATGAATTGAATTTTTTCTTTTGGGAAGATTCCAATTGGGAGTTGTATCAAAAAGCTGAGTTCTATTACACTCCTATTCAATCCATTCATAGCACTGAACTGCTAGGGATCCAGGTGTACCCTAATCCGGTCACAAATGGACGGTTATTTCTTCAATTCGAAGAAAGTCCAACCGGAAAGGCTGTCTTCCAACTTTATGATGCTTCTGGAAAGCAAGTGCTTACCCATAACTTACAAGGGAACACTGAAATATCGCTAGAGCAATTGCCCTCTGGCATCTATCTGTATCAAGTGAATACCAACGACCAACGATTGAATCAAGGTCGTTTAATCATTCCATAACTATCATGGAAGACCCAAGTGATTTGGGTTAAAGCTTAGGATTAGTTGTTTATCATCTGTTGTAAATGCCGGACTCAAAAGAGTTCGGCATTTTTTATTTAATAAAATCGAAGATAAAATGCGGCAATTCCCTGTTGATGAAACAAGCCTTCCATGGATAGTCGCCTACAAGCAAAGGCACTCCGTTATAATACTTATTTTCCTATGCTATTCACTTATTCTTTTTTCCGCTTTAGAATACAAGTCGAATTCCCCCACCATTGAAACAAAAAAGGGCTCGCCCTTGCAGACGAAACCCTTTTCCCTCTATGAAATTGTAAACTTTATTCTTTCACTTCGGCGTAATCCATTGCGGCATAACGCAAGTAGGAATGATAACGCCATTTTGCATTTTCCTCGGCGGCTTCGAATAATTCCGCTGCTTCGGCCGGGAAAGATTTAACTAAGGACGAATAACGCACCTCGCTGGCAAGGAACTTCTGGAAGTTATCCCATTTGGGCTCTTTCGAGTCCAGAACGAAAGGATTCTTACCTTCGGCTTCGAGCATTGGGTTATAACGATATAAGTGCCAGTAACCACTTTCAACAGCTAGTTTAGCTTGTTCCTGAGCTTTTCCCATACCATTCTTCAAACCATGATTAATACAAGGTGAGTAGGCAATAATTACCGATGGTCCCGGGTAGGCTTCCGCTTCTTTTAAGGCTTTGAAGAATTGATTTTGATTGGCACCCATAGCAACCTGAGCTACGTAAACATAGCCGTAGGTCATCATCATGGCTCCTAAATCCTTCTTCCGAACTTTTTTACCGGAGGCAGCAAACTTAGCCACAGCACCAACGGGAGTAGATTTCGACGATTGTCCACCTGTATTGGAATACACCTCGGTATCCAGTACAATGGCATTCACATCTTTACCGGAAGCTAGAACATGGTCTAATCCGCCGAATCCAATATCGTAAGCCCAACCATCACCACCAACAATCCAGATGGATTTTTTAATCAGGTATTGTTTCAGTTTCAGAATTTCGGCAGCAAAATCGCCAGACTCATTTTCCAGGGCAGCAATTACCTTTTTCGAGGCAGCAACAGAAGCTTCTCCATCTTCTTTTACAGCGATCCATTCGGTAAAGGCTTCGCGGGTAGCATCGGCAATACCATTTTGCATGGCATTGTTCATCATACGCTCGATGCGGTCGCGTAGTTTATTAACACCCGTCATCATACCGAATCCGTACTCTGCATTGTCTTCGAACAAGGAGTTTGCCCAAGCTGGTCCCTTACCACTCTCTTTGTGAGCACAATAAGGAGTCGAAGGAGCTGAACCTCCATAGATGGAAGAACAACCGGTTGCATTGGCAATCATCATTCGTTCGCCATACAACTGGGTAATGGTTTTCAAGTAAGGAGTTTCACCACAACCGGCGCAAGCTCCGGAGAACTCGAACAAGGGTTGAGCAAACTGAGAATTCTTGATATTTTTAAATTTATCGACAGCTGTTTCTTTGTATCCGATGGTTCCATCGAAGAAGTCCCAACGCTCGATTTCAGCTTTTTGTGTCTCGGCTGGTTTCATGACCAATGCCTTTTCTTTCGAAGGACAAACATCGGCACAGTTTCCACAACCGGTACAATCGAGTGGAGAAACTTGGATGCGGAATTTGAAATCGCCCATCGATTTAGGAACTAATTGAAGTAAATCGGTTCCTTCGGGTACTGTTAAAGCTTCTTCGTTGGTAAGTAGGAATGGACGAATGGCAGCATGTGGACAAACGTAAGAGCATTGGTTACACTGGATACAATTATCGGAGAACCATTCTGGAATATTCACCGCGATACCACGCTTTTCGTAGGCAGCTGTTCCGGCAGGCAAGGTTCCGTCTTCACGTCCGTTGAAAGCACTTACGGGCAACAAATCGCCTTTGAGCGCATTTACCGGCTCCACAAAATCGCGAATAAACTGCGGTATTTCCCGCGTTGAATGCTCTTGAGGCTCAGCCGACAGCTTGCTCCATTCGGCAGGAACCTCTACTTTTTCGACCATATAGCCAGCATCGACGGCAGCGTTGTTCATTCGAACAATTTCTTCTCCTTTGCGACCATACGATTTAATAATGGCTTTTTTCATCTCGGAAACGGCGGTTTCGTAAGGAATAACCTCGGAAACTTTAAAAAATGCCGACTGCATGATGGTATTGGTTCGATTTCCTAATCCGATCTCTTCCGCAATTTTCGTTGCGTTGATAATGTAGAATTGGATATGATGATCGGCCATGTATTTTTTGAAATGATCGGGCAATTTGGTTACGGTTTCATCCTTGTCCCAGATACTATTCAGCAGAAAGGTTCCTCCTTTACGCAAGCCTTTGAGCATATCGTATTTTTCGAGATAGGAAGGAACGTGACAAGCCACAAAGTTTGGATTGTTAACCAAATAAGGTGAACGAATCGGGTGGTTACCAAAACGTAAGTGTGAGGTGGTTATCCCTCCGGATTTTTTCGAGTCGTAAGCAAAATACGCTTGTGCATATTTATCGGTCGATCCTCCAATAATCATGATGGAATTTTTGTT
>CALGAK010000051.1 GCA_937954085.1 uncultured Bacteroidota bacterium | reverse complement strand
ACCGATACTCAAAATGGTTATTCACGGGTTCGGAATTGTGCTCAAGCTCGAGCAATTGAAAATGAATGTTATGTTGCCATTGCCGGAAGTGTGGGGAATTTGCCCAAAGTACACAACATGGATATCCAGTATGCTCAATCGATGGTATTTACACCCTGCGATTTTTCCTTCCCAACAAACGGTATCAAAGCCGAAGCAACTCCCAATACCGAAATGATATTGCTCGCCGATGTCGATTTAGCCATGCTTCGGGAGCTGAATCAGTTTGGAAGCGTTCGGAATTTGAAAGATCGCCGGAAGGATTTGTATTCCTTACAGAAGCATCACTAAACTGCATGTTAAGAAAATGACTGAAATGAATCAAACTAGAAAGGATTCCAGTGTGCGCAAAGCTGAACGATCGATTTATTCATCTAGGAGGAACGACCAGTGGTTTTTTTCCTATTGGTCCTATTGGCGACAACGTCGCGTTAGTTATATTTTGCTTTCAAACGGACTTTGGGTAATGGCTTTTATCTTGATTGAAGAATTGCTTCGATTCCTCCTTTTGCAATGGTATCCTAATTTAAGTTTTGACAATAGCCCGATTTACTATTTGCTTGGCTTCGTTTTGTTTTATCTCGGTTTTTTACCCCTTAGTTACCATCGAGCTCAGAATCACGAAGACCGCTTCAAGGTGATTGTTAAAAGAAAAGACTCCTTATAATTCCTGCTGCAAGATGGATTGTTTTGCCAAGTGCCTGAACTTGATTTTTGCGAATGGTTTTTCTTTTAGCTAGTCACGATTCAATTCCCAATAATCGGGATTTCGGCTGCGTTATAGGATTCAAATTTTAAAATTCAAAATTGATTGTTTTGCAAGCATCTTGTTAACTAGCATGTAAGCCACGCGCCGGGAGTCGCGCGGCAGATCGTTGTTGCGAGGTGCGTTTCAGTACCTTTTCCTTTTCCCAACTGTGGTTGAGTAGCGATTATTATGTCAATAGATTCTTTTTGTCTTCATTATTGATCTAATTTTCCCTCTAACCGAATGAAAAATTCGCTAATTTAGGGACTCATAAAATCGGTTAAAAAAGTGCCCCTTCAAAATGCAGTTTATTTTAAATAAAAGATTAATTGGCTTGCACGAATATGATTAAGAGCAAGTGACTGATCAAAAGGTATTGATTAGGAGGGAAAGCCAATGGCCTAGGTTAACTTCTTTGTGGTTTTATGTATTTGATTATTAATTGCTTGAGTTTTATTTGTTGTTTACATTATTTATTGCTTACTAACTAACACAAGAGTACCATGAAACACATCAAAATCTTAGCCATCGGTATCTTAACGATCCTCAGTGCTGCTGCCTCAGCGCAAGAATTTGCAACCGATAAAAGCGCCGTTATAATTTCCGGATCCGGAAGTTTTATGAGTCAAGGAGGAGACTTATTTGAAGACACAGAAGGGAACAAGTTAACCAACTTTTCATTTGATACCGGTATCAACTATTTTCTGGAAAAGAACCTTTTTCTAAGTGCAAATTTTGGTTTTTCAACTCAAGCACAAGGAGATCAAAGTTATCATGGTGTGGGTTTAGGTCCTGGAATTGGCTATGTTTTTAGTAATGCTGCAAGCAAAGTATTACCCTATGTTGAGGTAGGATTCTTATATCAAAGTATGAATTATGATTTTGGCTCAGGAGACAATACCCAGTTTACCGGATCTGATATTTATTATGGGTTTGGGTTGATTGTTCCTATAAAGGATCATTTAGGGCTGATAATTGGAAGCTCTTATCACATGATGAATCTGAATAATAAGGATTTGGACGATAGTTTTTTCGGTAGTACTTTCTCAGTATCAATCGGATTTGCAGGATTGCTATTTTAGTTTGGTCTGATTGACTTCGAAGATTCAGCTAGGATTAAAGTAAGCCCTCGGCCACGAGCGTATTGCCAACATAGCTAATTTTCTTATGAAGCTTTTACAAGGAATTTAGTAAGATGGATTCATCCCTGGAAGCAATTCCAGCAACCGATTGGCTTTATGATCGGGGATTCGGTTTAGGACAGCGGTAAGCCAGGCCATGGGATCGATTCCTCTTGCTTTATAACCATTCGGCCCACTACATATAAAAGCCACAGGATTCTTCCGTATGGCGAAGGTTTGTTTCAAAATGTCTAAGTAATTCTTAAGAATTCCAAGATTTTCAGGATTCTGTTCAAGATTCTGAGCTAAAGTTGGACACATTCCATTTATAGGGTAAGCCAGAACAATTGGAGCCAACCATCCCAGGCTCCAATTCGCCGAGAAACTGCCCTCGAACCTTTCCGATTAGGACTTCGTCTTCATCGATTTCGTATCCCGCACCAGCATGGAAATCATAGGCCTCATCGAACTAAAGAACAACCATTCCACCACCAGCTTCATTTTCATCTTCCACTCCACCAAAGACGGCAAATTCCGCGGCGAAAATAACCTCGCCCACGAAGTAGATGTAATCATCGAAATCGAACCGGGACTGGCTAAGGCTAGTGGTAGGTTTAATGCGGGTGGGGAGATGGGGATTTGAGGGGTTGCTGGAATAGTGGGATTTAGGGAAAACGGGCTTCTTGGTGGGGGGCTTTTTTGTTGCATCATCAGTTTCCGTTTTAATTTTTCGCCATAGTACCAGGGCTCGTATGCTGTTAACCAGCTATTCTCAGTTTAATCCTAATGCTCTACTGGGCTAAACTAAATTTTTGATATCAGTTAATTTGCGCTGCTCAAACAATATTTTGGGATCTTTTTTGTACGATTTCAAATTGAAAAATATCCTATCTTGGAAGGTATTAAAAGATAAATATAGATGTCCCCCGGCAGCATGTGGTTTTTGGTGGCAAGGAGATGGGTTTTGAAAGCATTACGCCTTGGGAGAAAGGAATATTAAAAAGTGATTCAAAGTTGCGGATATTTACGAATTTGAAAACAGTGAAGAAAACCCAGCAAAATCATTAAATATTCACAAAAACAGATAAATAAACATTGTTGTCCGATAAAAACTCAAAATACCTCATTTGATTTCATAAGTATTTGAATATCAGTGTTTATATTTTTCATTTTTCTTCATTTTCAAAAGTAAGCCCCACCAAATAATGTCAGCTGGTTACGATCTGGAATAATTTTCTGCCAGTCTTTCTCCGGATTTTCCAAAAATCCAATGAGATGGATATAATTGAAAAGATGGATTTTGGTAAAGCTAACCAGATTTGAAAAAGACCATTTTCTTTTGCTTTCCAGTTTTTTCTGGATGACAGTCATGATAAGATTGGCAATTAAAGCACAGTATATCTGTATTCTGATAGCATTCTCATTATCTCCAAGAAAATATTTCAACGGGAAATTTTGCTTTAATTGCTTGAACAATAGCTCAATCTGCCACCTAAGCTTATACAGAGCAGCAATGAGATCTGCCCTCATCTCAAATAAGTTACTCAAGAAAACGTAGTGCTGTTTATGTTCTCTGTCGTAAAATTCTATTCGGCGCAACTTAATTCTTTTGTTAACATTATCCGGATAATTGACCCTAACAATAACTTCTTCATCCTTCAAAACCCCTGAGTGGATTTCTTCTCCTATTTCATTGACCTCAATAGTACCGTACAAGGCATTATCTTTCATCCTGGTTACGAAACCGGTTCCGGTTTCACACATTTTGTCAAAAGCCTGATAATCATTGTATCCTTTATCAAAAACATAGATTTTATTATCGCTATAATCTAACTTTTTCAAAAACTGCTTGTCATGGGTTCGGGCATCGGTAAACCAAACCAAGCGAGGAACGGCCTCGTCAACATTAATCGAAGTATGCACCTTAATCCCACCTTTTTGCTTGCCATCCTTTGGTTTCCGGCCAACACAAGCAAGAATATCACTAAAAAGACTAATTGATGTGCTATCGATAATCTCTACCTGCTTATTTAATACATCTTTAACCCGGCTGTCCGAGATAACATGGTGATACCTTCGAAGCAGTTGATTGTAGATTAATCCAAAAACACTCGCTTCTCTTCTTTTGTTGGCATCCGAAAGAGTACTTCTTTTGGGGATATGTTTAAGCTGAAAATGATTCGTTTTCCCTGACAATCCAAGCATAGCACCGGACACCTCTCGTAGAGAACTACACTTTGCAAAGGCACAAAACACCATGCTGATCAAGTGATCCTTGGTGGTAAACTTCTTTACGTAGCGGTCTGAATTCATTTTTGTTTTTGCCTGGTTGATTATTTTGTCATCGATATAAGAAATCAGCTGTCCGAAAACGGAAGTGCCAAAAAAATGGGTAGTTTTACTCATGGTATAATGTTTTTTTAGTCAATTACAAAAATACCATTGCGAAAGGGAGTTACAAGTTAGCTCCCTTTCTTTTTTTCTTCATATTTTTACCGGACAGTAGTGATAAATAAATAATAATACCCATTAAAAAAGGAGGACATAAATGCGCCACAAAAAGTTAAAATTAAGTGCCATCTTCTTGTTAGGTCTCGGACTGTCTGGATTACAGGCACAGGAAAGCATTAACGCCACAGGCGGTAATGTTTCGGGTAGCGGAGGCTCGGCGAGCTATTCCGTTGGACAGGTAGTTTACACCACCACTACCGGAACAACTGGTTCGGTAGCACAAGGTGTGCAGCAAGCTTATGAGATTTCGGAAGTATTGGGAATTGAAGAAGCCAAAGGTATAATCCTTTCGGTTATGGCTTACCCTAACCCTACAACCGCTTATCTTACATTAGAAGTAAAAGAGTTTGAATTGTCAAACTTACGCTTTCAATTGTACGATATGAGCGGAAAACTATTGGAAACTCGGGAAATTAATAACTCCCAAACAAGCATTGCTACGAGCAATCTAGAATCCGCCAGTTACCTAGTGAAAGTAATTCAAGATAACCAAGAAGTAAAAACATTTAAAATCATTAAAAACTGATCCCTATGAGAAAATTATTTGCAAGTATAATACTGATTATTATCGGGATATTATCAGTTGCTAGCGTGTTTGCTCAATCACCCGAAAAAATGAGTTATCAAGCAATAATCAGGGACGCAAGCAATAATCTAGTTACCAACACATCTGTTGGTATGAAAATTTCAATTCTGCAAGGTTCTTCCAGTGGATCTGCAGTATATATTGAAACGCAAATTCCAACAAGCAATGCTAATGGATTAGTTAGTATAGAAATTGGCGCCGGAACATTGGTAAACGGAGATTTTACAACTATTGATTGGGCTAATGGTCCCTATTTTTTAAGAACAGAAACCGACCCAACTGGTGGCACTAGTTACAGTATTACAGGTACAAGTCAATTGATAAGCGTGCCTTATGCGATGTATGCGAATAGTGCGGGTAGTGTTTCAGGAGGCAGTGGTATTACAATTACATCTGTTTCTACTGATGGCGACACGCTTTACCTAAGCAACGGGCAGACATTTGTCGCAGGAGGAAATAGCGGAGGACCAGGCAACCTTGTTTTACCAACAATTACAACCAATGCTGTAACAGGCATCACCTCTAACTCAGCAACCTTTGGTGGTGCAATTAGCAATGCAAATGATAACCAAATTATGGAAAGAGGAATTGTTTATTCTACCTCACCAAATCCTACATTAATCTCTGATAAAATTGTAATGGGTAATGGAATTGGAACTTTTGATACCATCACAGGATTGGGTTATCAATATGCTCATTTACTACATTCAAATACGACTTATTATGTGCGCGCTTATGCAGTTACTGAAAATAACATTTCAGCTTATGGTAATGAAGTAAGTTTTACGACACTTTCAGTTGGGCAAACTGGACCAGGCGGAGGTATCGTTTTCTTTGATAAAGGCAATACAAACGGTGGTTGGCAATACTTAGAGTCGGCAACAAGTGATCAAAGTACAGGAATTGCTTGGGGTTGTTATGTCACATCTATTCCCGGAACACAGCTAACTGTTGGAAGTGGTGAAACAAATACCAGCCTAATTGTTGCTGGATGTAATGAGGCAAGTTTTGCGGCAAAACTTTGTAATGATTTAGTTTCAGGTGGACAAAGTGATTGGTTTTTACCATCACGAGATGAACTCAATTTGATGTATAAAAATTTACATCAGAATAGCCAAGGAAATTTTACTGCGGCCAACTATTGGAGTAGTACGGAGTTCGACTTCCCCGACTACGCGTGGTTCTTCTTCTTCGGCAGTGGGAATGCCTACGGCACCTTTAAGAACGACACACGTAGAGTTCGTGCTGTTCGGGCTTTTTAACTATTCAACTATTTAACCATTTAATATATACCGCGAAGCGGTCGATTTTTTTTTGAAAATGGCGCTATATTATGATTTACCTGTTTTTAAAGATGTGTATCAACTTATCTTGAAAATATTTGATTATACCAAAGATTTTCCTCGTGAGTATAAGTTTACCCTCGGGCAAGATTTAAAGCGGGATGGCATAAACTTGGTAAGAAGCATATATAGAGCCAATAAATCGAAGGAGAAAACACCCTATCTCGAAGCATTTTTAGATGATTTTGAGTTGGTAAAATTAGAATTGAGGCTTTGTGCTGATATGAAATTACTACCACTTAAAAAACATGCTGAATTGAGTGAGCTGATGAATAGGATTGGGAAACAAATTACAGCTTGGCGTAACAGCCAGGCTATATGTAACCATTCGGCCACGATCGTATTGCCGGCTAAGCTAATTTTCTTATGCAGCTGTTTTCCTAGATTTTATTAGGATGGGTTCATTTCCGGAAGCAGTCCCGGCAATCGATAGGCTTTGTGATCGGGGATTCGGGTTAGGACATCGGTAAGCCAGGTCATGGGATCGATTCCGCTTGCTTTGCAGGTGTCCAGCAAGGAGTAAATGATAGCAGCCCGACGAGCTCCTTCGTGGGAGCCGGCAAACATGTAGTTCTTGCGACCGACGGCAATGGGACGGATGGTGTTCTCGACCGGATTGTTATCGATTTGTAGACGAACGTATCCCGCGCCGGCATGGAAATCATAGGCCTCATCGAACTAAAGAACAACCATTCCACCACCAGCTTCATTTTCATCTTCCACTCCACCAAAGACGGCAAATTCCGCGGCGAAAACAACCTCGCCCACGAAGAAGATGTAATCATCGAAATCGAACCGGGACTGGCTAAGGCAAGTGGGAGATTTAATGCTGGTGGGGAGATGGGGTTTTGAGGATTTGAGGATTTGAGGATTTGAGGATTTTCTGGATTAGTGGGATTTAGGGAAAACGGGCTTGTTGGTTGGGGGCTTTTTTGTTGCATCATCAGTTTCTGTCTTAATTTTTCGCCATAGTACTAGGGCTCGTATGCTGTTATCCAGCTACTGTCAGTTAAATACTAAAACTCTGTTAAAAATATGTCAAAAGAATAGGGGTTTAAGCCAGGTCTGGCACTGGGGCGGAAAAATTACTTGTTTGCCGGCAATCACGATGCTGCTGAAAATGCTGCGGTTA
>CALGAK010000050.1 GCA_937954085.1 uncultured Bacteroidota bacterium | reverse complement strand
CTGGCTGATTTCCTTGAGCAATTTCAATTCATCCGCCAGGTTTTTAAGCTTCGATTCGCACAAATCCAGACTCACCGGATGCGGTGCATCGTGTTCGCTAAAGCTCAAGAGTATGTCTTGTAAGTCCTTGATTTCTTGTTTGATAATTCGAATTAAAATAGCTTGGTTCATGCTTTTTATTTTAGGTCGATAAAATTAGTAATAAAGTTGAAGAAAGCGGTTTCTGTAAGCTCGAAAGACTTTAAATTAGGCCCTTTATTAAAAACTAGGATGTATGCTACGTTACTTCATTTTTTCAGGGTTCTTCCTTTTCTCGCTTTTTTTAAATGCTCAGGAAAAATCGCTTCTGTGGAAGGTTTCCGGCAATGGATTGGAGCAAGAGAGTTATTTGTTTGGAACGATTCATTTGTTGCCGAAGGGGGATTATTTGTGGACCGATACCATGGATGCAGCGCTGAAAGCATCGGATTTACTGGTAATGGAGATTGATCTGTCGGAGCTTAGTTTAAAAGATAAGCTTGCCATGGCGCAAGATGTGATTATTCCGGATGGAAAGACGCTCGAAGACTTAATGGGGCCGGAATCTTACGAGGCCTGGGTACGATTGATGGTGGATTCGTTAGATCTGCGAGAGCGCAAGGTTCGCAAGCGTTACCAACGTATTCAGCCCTTCTATCTGCAGGGCTTGATTTTGAACGATTATCTCGGTCGGGTGAAGATGTATGAGAAGGAGTTAGAGAAAATAGCCAGGCGTAAGAAAATTCCAGTTACCGGCTTGGAATCTATTGAGTTTCAAATGAGTTTAGTGAAAGGCTTAAGCATGGAAGATCAACTGGATATGCTTTCCGATATTACCTCGATTCAAGAGTATTTTACCATGTTGGACTTGTATAAGAAGCAGGATTTGAATGCTTTGGAGGAATTTAGCGTATTGTCGATGACCGAAGCAAACGATGGTTTGTTCATGATGGATTTTGTGGAGAAACGGAACCGCGATTGGGTTCCTAAGATTGAAGAGCTGATTCGGAAACAATCATGCTTCATTGCAGTAGGAGCACTGCACCTGCCGGGAGAAGTGGGAGTAATTCAACTGCTGCGGGAACAAGGCTACCAGGTTGAACCTGTTTTGACGCAAGACTGATTAGTAAAACAGTTCGATTACCTGACTTTCAAAGGCTTTAGCAAAAAAGGTTTTGGTTAAGGCTTGGGTATTATTGTTTCGGGTAACAACATATTCAAGCAGGTATTCTTTCTCGCCATCCACGCTGCAGGTAATGGTTTGGTCGATATTATCGCCGATTAACTCCTGAAAACCGGCTGTGCAACAATCGTCGCCGGTGCGTTCCCATCCAACTATATGATAACTAATCCGATCGTTTTCGTCGAACGGAAAATCGTTTCGAAAATGAATCTCCAGGTATGACTTAGGAGTCATTTCAAACTGATTGCTGTAGAATCGTTCGCTTTCAAAGTCGTTTTCGGTGAACTCGCTCGAAACCGAGTAGTAATTCGATTTGCTCAGGATCAGGCGATAGCCGGTGGTATAGTTGAATTCAAAATCGAAAGCAAATCGTCCGTCGGTGCCGGATTGTGTTTCCTCGATTGTGGTGTAGGTATTGCTCCAGGTACCGTTGCTCATTTGTTTGGTCGCTAGGTTCACTTGCGCATTTTCGACGGGTATGTCCAATTGCGGATCGTTCACCATTCCTTCGATGTGTAGTCTGTTTTGGTCTGAATCACAAGAGTTTAGGCTTATTAACGCTGCTATCAAGCTCAGTTTAATCAAGGTGCTTATTGATGTGCTACTTTTCATCTGTTTATAGTTTAATTTTTAAGGTCAGGTTGAATACCATAATTGATTCATCGCTTTTGGCGTGTTTTTTTAGTTCATGGGTATTTCTTACGAATCGTAATTTGATGTGTTCGATTCGAAAAAATCTTCCATGAATGACACGCTTTAAAACACCACGAAATTAGGAAAAAACTCTATTGCAAACCTTTTCGCCCACTGCGAATATTTGTATCTTTTGCCCCTCAAAAACAAACGAATCGAATTACAAATACAGAACCTATGCAAGAGGAAAAATTCTATCAACCCAACCATCACATCCGAATTGTTACCGCCGCTTCATTATTCGACGGACACGATGCAGCCATTAATATCATGCGCCGAATCATGCAAGCCACCGGTGCCGAGGTGATTCATTTGGGCCATAATCGTTCGGTTGCCGAAATAGTGAATTGTGCTATTCAGGAAGATGCTCAGGCTATTGCGATTACCAGTTATCAGGGTGGACACCTGGAATATTTCAAGTACATGTACGATTTATTGCAGGAACGTGGAGCAGGCCATATTAAATTATTTGGCGGTGGAGGAGGAGTAATTCTTCCGAGCGAAATTGAAGAATTACATGCTTACGGCATAACTCGGATTTTTTCGCCCGACGACGGACGAGAATTAGGATTGCAGGGAATGATTAATTTCTTGTTGGAGGAAAGTGATTTTCCGGTGGGTAAAGAAATGCCGGCCCGTGACGAAATTGAACGCCTTAATCATCTGAAGTTGGGACAAGCGATTTCGGCTACCGAAAATTTCAGTGAGTTGCATTTATCGATCCTAAACCAATGGCGCGAAGAAAGCAAGGCTATTCAAACACCGGTTTTAGGAATTACCGGAACCGGTGGAGCTGGCAAATCGTCGTTAATCGATGAGATTGTTCGGCGTTTTTTACTCGATTTCCCCGATAAATATCTGGCTATTTTGTCGGTTGACCCGAGTAAACGCAAAACCGGCGGGGCGCTTTTGGGCGATCGCATTCGCATGAACAGCATTGAATCCGACCGGGTATTTATGCGCTCGCTGGCTACTCGTCAGTCGAACCTGGCTCTTTCGCGTCATATCAAAGACGTGCTGGCTCTTACCAAGCTCGCCGGATTCGACTTTATCATTCTGGAAACGTCGGGAATTGGTCAATCCGATACCGAGATTGTGGATCATAGCGATGTGGCTCTGTACATCATGACTCCTGAGTTTGGAGCTCCTACTCAGCTCGAAAAAATCGATATGTTGGAATATGCCGATATCATTGCCATCAACAAATTCGACAAGCGAGGTGGATTGGATGCCATTAAAGATGTGAAAAAGCAGTTCCAACGCAATCACCGTTTATTTGATCAGCCCACCGAGGATATGCCGGTTTATGCCACCGTGGCATCGCAGTTTAA
Organism: uncultured Bacteroidota bacterium; assembly: GCA_937954085.1. Classification (GTDB taxonomy): domain Bacteria; phylum Bacteroidota; class Bacteroidia; order Bacteroidales; family M50B96; genus M50B96. The sequence goes on along the minus strand of CALGAK010000050.1, from coordinate 4,264 downwards.
CGATCCCGGCGTGAATCGTTTTTATACTGCCTTGATGAACAAGATGGATGAGAAAACGGGCAGTAGCTTTAAAACTCATTTGGTTCCGGAAGGGGAAGTATCTGAAAAGATTTTTATCATTCCGCCGAAACGTGTGCGTTATTTGAGCGAGATTTCCGACACCGTGCGGCATTATAATCGTTGGAGCGAGGAAGAAGCTGAACGCGCTCAACGCTTGCAAGTATTGGTTGAAAGTAAATCGATGTTGCCGGAAGATTTTTACGATGCAATCGATAGCAAGATTGCCGAGGTGAAACAGAGCTTGAGTCCCTTGAGTTGGTCATTTATCGAGAATTGGAAGGAACGAGTAGCTCAGTATAAAGCCGATGAGTTTGTGTATCAGGTTCGTAATCAGGATATTTGTGTAAAGACCTATTCGGAATCCTTATCGCATTTGAAAATTCCCAAAATATCGTTGCCAGCTTATCGTAGTTGGGGCGATTTAGTGAAATGGAATTTGCGGGAAAATGTGCCGGGCGAATTTCCTTACGCCGCCGGGGTGTTTCCCTTCAAGCGTGAGGGAGAAGACCCAACCCGGATGTTTGCCGGCGAAGGTGGCCCCGAACGGACCAATCGCCGTTTCCATTATTTATCCTACGGAATGCCCGCCAAACGCTTATCTACCGCCTTCGATTCGGTTAGCTTATACGGGAATGATCCGGCTGTGCGTCCCGATATTTATGGAAAAGTTGGAAACTCCGGTGTGTCCATTGCTTGTCTCGACGATGCAAAGAAATTATACAGCGGATTCGATTTGGTCGATTCCAAAACATCGGTATCGATGACGATTAACGGACCGGCTCCCACCATGGTCGGTTTCTTCCTGAATGCAGCAATCGATCAACAATGCGAGCGCTACATTCGCGAGCATGGCTTAGAAGCCGAGGTTGAAAAGAAACTGAAAGCTAAATACGACGACGCCGGCATACCGCGTCCTGCCTACCAGGGAAAATTACCCCAGGGAAACGATGGTTTAGGACTACTGTTGCTCGGTATTACCGGCGACGAGGTCTTGCCTGCCGATGTGTATCAATCGATTAAAGCGAAAACCATTAGCAAGGTTCGTGGAACGGTTCAGGCCGATATCCTGAAAGAGGATCAAGCACAAAATACCTGCATCTTTTCCACCGATTTCTCTTTAAAACTGATGGGCGACGTGCAGCAATATTTCATCGACCAACAGGTTCGAAATTTCTATTCTGTGTCCATTAGTGGATATCACATTGCCGAAGCCGGAGCAAATCCCATTACGCAATTAGCTCTTACGCTGGCGAATGGCTTTACTTATGTAGAGTATTACTTGTCGCGTGGGATGCACATCGACGATTTTGCTCCTAACTTCTCGTTTTTCTTCTCGAATGGAGTGGATGCAGAATATGCGGTTTTAGGACGTGTTGCCCGGCTCATTTGGGCCAAGGCGATGAAAGAAAAGTATGGAGCTAACGATCGTTCACAGAAATTAAAATACCATATTCAAACATCCGGTCGGTCGTTGCACGCTCAAGAAATTGATTTCAACGACATTCGCACTACCCTCCAAGCCTTGTATGCTATTTACGATAATTGTAATTCCTTGCATACTAATGCTTACGACGAAGCCATCACCACCCCCACCGAAGAGTCGGTACGCAGGGCGGTTGCTATTCAGCTCATTATCAATCATGAATTAGGTTTAGCGAAGAACCAAAATCCACTTCAGGGAAGCTTCATTATCGAAGAATTAACCGATTTAGTGGAAGAAGCTGTACTGAGCGAATTCGATCGCATTACCGAGCGCGGAGGTGTTTTAGGAGCGATGGAAACCATGTATCAGCGGAATAAGATTCAGGAAGAATCGCTTTATTACGAGCATAAAAAACACACCGGTGAACTTCCCATTATGGGCGTAAATACCTTCTTGAGTAGTCAGGGTTCGCCAACCATCATTCCAAAGGAAGTTATACGAGCGACCACGGAAGAAAAAGAATATCAAATAAAGATGATTCAGCAGTTACAACTTGCGAATGAAGATAAAGCCGCTGGAGCATTAGAGAAGTTGCGGGAATCGGCCATTCAGAATCAAAATGTATTTGAACAATTGATGGAAGCTGTTAAGTATTGTTCTTTAGGACAAATAACCGAAGCCTTATTTTCGGTGGGCGGTCAGTACCGTCGTAATATGTAAGTATTCATTCGAAACCCAGTAAACATGGAAAACATACGAGTATTAGCACTCAAACCAGAGTATTATGTAACGAAGGCAGCCATTTACCAAGGCTCCAATATGTTGTTTTTGAAATCGATAAAGCATTCGGAAGAAGAGCTGAAAGGCTTTGCCACCATTGCCGATCAGCATGCCTATAGGGCCGAGAAAGTAATGCAGGAATTGATTGCTGCCGAAATCCGAATCGATTTAATTCGTGTAGTTATTGGTCGCGGAGGATTGGTTAAACCGATTGCTTCGGGAGTTTACGAAGTGAACGAAGCCTTAAAACGCGATTTAATTCAAAGTCCGTTAGGCGAGCATTCGGTTAATTTAGGAGGACTCATTGCCGACGATTTAGCACAGATGTTACCCCAAGCGAAAGCCTATATTGCCGATCCGGTGGTGGTCGATGAATTGGAGCCGATTGCCCGCGTAACCGGCTTACCCGGAATGGAACGAAGGTCGGTTTTTCATGCTTTAAGTCAAAAGGCAACTGCTCGGATTTATGCTAAATCCGTCATGAAAGAATACGATCAGTTGAATCTGATTGTAGCCAATTTAGGTGAAGGAATTTCGATTGGAGCCCATCTCAAGGGGAGGGTAGTGGATGTAAATCAGGCGTTTGATGGCGAAGGACCCTTTTCCCTCGAACGTTCAGGTAGCTTGCCACTCATCGATTTAGTCGAGTTATGTTTTAAACCCGGTTCATCCAAAGAGCAGGTATTGAAATTAATCCGTTCCGAAGGTGGAATGATGGCGCATTTGGGAACACGCAATTTATTTGAGATTGAAGATCGGATGGATCATGGCGATGAGCAGGCCGCCTTCCTCTTAGAGGCCATGGCTTATCAGGTTTCTAAATACATTGCTTCGCTTTTCCCTGTTTTTAAAGGAGAGTTAGATGCGGTGCTTTTAACCGGCATGTTAACCCATAACCGTCAGTTCACCGATTTTATCATTGAGCGAATCGGTAAACTTGCACCTGTGCATATTTTCCCTGGCGAATGCATTACCGATTGGTTGAATATGAATGCCATGATGCTCATAAAAGGTGAAATTCAACCCAGTACCTATTCTTAAAACAAACATTATGAAATTGGTTCTCGCCATAAACCCGGGCTCAACATCGACAAAAATTGCCCTGTTCGACGAGTTTAAACAATTATTTGTACGAAATATTCAACATTCCAACGAGGTTACTTCTCAATACAAATCCATCATTGATCAACTCGATTTTCGTCTCGAACTGATTCGGAAAGAGTTGGCCGATTCCAATTTGCCCATGCAGGCAATTAAGGCCATTGTAGGGCGCGGCGGATTGGTAAAGCCTGTTCCATCGGGAGTTATTGCGGTGAACGAAGCGCTTAAACGCGATTTGCGGAATAGTCCGCTGGGAGAGCATGCCAGTAATTTGGGAGGACTCATTGCCGAAGAATTAAGCAAGGACATTCCCGGATGTAAGGCCTACATTGTCGATCCGGTGGTGGTCGATGAAATGGAACCGGTTGCCCGTGTTTCCGGGCATCCGAAGTTTGAACGTAAATCGATTTTTCATCCCTTGAATCAGAAAGCGGTTGCCCGTCTTCACGCTCATTCCATTAATCGGGAGTACGAAGAGTTGAACCTCATTGTAGCCCACATGGGGGGAGGAATTACCATTGGAGCGCATCGGAAAGGCAAAGTGATAGATGTCAATAACGGACTCGATGCGGAAGGCCCCATCACCCCCGAACGCAGTGGAACCTTACCTGCCGGCGATCTGGTACGACTTTGTTTCAGCGGCGAATACAGCAAAGCTGATGTGATGGAGATGCTTAAAGGCAAGGGCGGATTTGTGGCCTATTTTGGAACCAACAACGCCTACGAGATTGAAAAGCGAGCGGCAGCCGGCGATGAAAAAGCCCAATTGCTGCAGGCTGCTTTATCCTATCAGGTAGCCAAGTTCATTGGAGCGATGGGAACGGTTTTAAAAGGCGAGGTCGATGCCATTTTGCTGACCGGTGGGATTGCTTACGGAAAGCCTGTGGTGGACGATATTAG
>CALGAK010000049.1 GCA_937954085.1 uncultured Bacteroidota bacterium | reverse complement strand
GGAACTCCCATGTAAACATCTTTTAAACCATATTCACCATCGAGACGAGCACAAACCGGGAAGATACGTTGTTGATCGTCCACAATTGCCTCAACCATTTGAGCAGCAGCAGCTCCGGGAGCATACCAGGCGGAAGTTCCCATCAAGTTCACTAATTCGCCACCCCCTTTGCGAGTACGGTCTACAATTTTATCAATAACCTCTTTATCGAGCAACTGAGTAACGGGAATACCCCCAACAGAGGTATAACGAGGCAGCGGAACCATGGTGTCGCCATGTCCACCCATCAACAAAGCATGAATATCTTTCGGCGAAACATTCAAGGCATCGGCTAAGAAAGCTTTGTAACGACCACTATCGAGAATTCCGGCCATTCCAAACACTTTGCGTTTATCCTTATTCGAAGCCAAATGAGCAGCATAAGTCATTACGTCGAGCGGGTTCGAAACAACAATGATGATTGCCTCCGGAGAATACTTAATCACTTTTTCGGTCACATCTTTGACGATTTGAGCGTTGGTTTTAATCAAATCGTCGCGCGACATACCGGGTTTACGAGGTAAGCCCGAGGTGATTACCACGACCCCAGATCCGCGGGTTTTCAAATAATCGTTGGTATAACCCACCACGCGGGTATTGAAGTTGTTGATGGAAGAAGTTTGCCAAATATCGAGCGCTTTCCCTTCGGCAACGCCCTCTTTCACGTCGATTAAGACTACTTCTTTCGCAAGTTCTTTGTGTGCGATCACATTGGCACAGGTTGCACCTACATTACCAGCGCCAATTACCGTAATTCTTTGCATATAATTTCAATTTAGTTGATGTTAAAAAAGCTTGGCTAAAAGTAGGCTTTTCCCCTCAAGAATCAAATATCTACATAGACGAATATGTAACAAAATTAAGGTTTTAAGGAAAGGCTTTAGCTGAGTTGCCAAAATGCGAAAACTTCCATAAGCCAAGCTATTCCAATGTGAATAATAATTCCGCCATAAATATTTTTAGTACGTAAGGCTAATACGCCCAAAATATATCCGCCAAAGAATGAAGAAATGGCCTCTCCCATGGGCTTTCCGAAATGCAACACACAATAAGTCACCGCCATGGGCAGAACCACTTCGTTGCCTAAATAGCGACTAAGCGCAAAAATTAGGAAGCCGCGAAAAAAGAGTTCTACCATGAAGAATGAATAGGCATAGGAAAATTCATAAATCACCACAATCAAGCTTTCGGGCCAATGCAGATGTTGTGCCATAAGATGCCCCCTGGCCGACTGGTAATTCGGATATTGCTTTAAAAAATCGGGCTGATAAGAGGCAATCAATACCAAAGGAACCATGAGGAGCAGTAAACCAAAATATCCGCTTAGGTGGAGACCATGTGAACGTACACCAAAAAAATGTCCCATCGACTTACGCAGGTAAATCCAGTAAAACAAACTGAGCGGAATCAGAACGGTGAGAAGCGGCAACCAACGATTCACCATTTTGAAAGTGAAGGGAAAGGTGAGTGAATGATTACTAAAAAACTTGGCAAGTGGTAGAATGAAATTATTTCCTCGATCGAAAGCAAGAATCAAAAAACCGATGCTGCTTACCAGCCAAAACCCGGGTTGGCGCAAAAAGTCTTTTTTACCCGAAAAGAAGGCCGATGCTAGCACAACCGCATAATACGGAAGAATGTGATACAGGAAATACCACAAAATCCGAATATTCGAATCGGAATACCGATCAATGCGGGAATCTTCGAAATCGAGTGCATAATTAAACCAGACCAGTAAACTCGTCAGAATCAGGGTAAAACCATATAATCGAAATGAAAAATGTTCCTTCCAGTAAGCGATTAAGTGTTGAAGCAGATAGCGCATAGGATTCGAATCAGGTTATTAAAAATCAAGAGAAAAGCTTTTCGTCAGGTAATCTTTCAAGAGTGGAAAGAAGTCTAAAAATTCCTGTTCATACTGAACATAATAGGTTTCTAAACCCTCTACAGCACGATCCCCTCCTGCTGGCAAGGCGGTGTGTCGCCCCATTCCACGAAGAACCTGCCGTAATCCACTGAAAGTGCCATACTTACCCAGCCAATTACTAACAACAAAGAAGGGCAGCAAATGCTGCATTTTAGGCGGCATCACAGGGTAATTCGCCACCAGCAAGCGATAAGCATGTCGGATAAATTCCTGCTTTTCGACCATTGAATAACGAGTCCAATAAACCGATAGAAAAAAATCGTAAAACAAATCGATTCCTACCCCTGCAAATTTCCCTAGAACCGGATAAAGACGCGATTTCCCCTCCCGAACTAGCTCGTGTTTATCGGTAAAAGAATCGATTGCTCGATGGATGAGAATCCCTTGTTGAATCCCGGGCGAAAAGCGCAACAATTGCTTGCCCTTTACCGCATCGGCGATAAAATTACCGAGCATGATGGGTTCCGAATTGGCCGACAAATGCAAATGCGCTAGATAATTCATGTTGGTACGAAAAGCGCAAAAGTAAAGATTCCAGTCACTCAAAAAATAGAAAATTAGACCCTTTTGTTCCGATTTTATGCTTAGGAACAGGTTCAAAAACTTGGCTTTGAAAAAAAGTATATTTGTAAGGACTGAAGTATTAACTTAATTAACACAAACAACGTATGTCGAAGAAAAAAGTAATCATTATTGGCGCTGCCGGACGTGACTTTCACAATTTCAACACCTATTACCGAGGAAACGAGAGCTACGAGGTAGTAGCATTTACAGCAGCTCAAATTCCGGATATTGATGGTAGAAAATATCCACGAGAATTAGCAGGCGATTTGTATCCGGGCGGAATTCCTATTTATGCCGAAGCTGAACTAACCCAATTAATCAAAGATCATGGAGTGAACGATTGTGTATTCTCTTATTCCGATGTGCCTTACCCTCGCGTAATGGAGTTAAGTGCCATTGTGAATGCAGCAGGAGCAAATTTTGTGTTGCTCGGTCCATCGGAAACCATGGTAAAAAGCACTAAACCAGTTATTTCGGTGGTAGCTACCCGTACCGGTTGTGGTAAATCGCAAACCTCCCGGAAGGTAATTGAATACCTGATGGACAAAGGTTTAAAAGTAGTAGCCGTGCGTCACCCGATGCCTTATGGCGATTTATATGCCCAGCGTGTTCAGCGCTATGCAGAGGTAGCCGATTTGGCGAAACACAAATGCACGGTCGAAGAAATGGAAGAATATGAACCACATGTGGTTCGAGGCAATGTAATTTATGCCGGAGTCGATTACGAAGCCATTTTACGCGCAGCAGAAAACGATCCCGATGGTTGCGATGTGGTATTGTGGGATGGAGGTAACAACGATTTTCCATTTTACAAATCCGACCTTACCATCACGGTAGCCGATCCTCATCGTCCAGGACACGAGCTTAGTTACTATCCAGGAGAAGTAAACCTACGCATGGCCGATGCAATTGTAATTAACAAGATGGATTCAGCTTCACCCGAAGGCATACAAACAGTTCGCGACAGCATTGCCAAGGTTAATCCAAATGCCATTGTAATCGACGGAGCATCTCCTATCAAGGTAGATGATCCATCGGTAATTAAAAACAAGCGTGTATTGGTTGTCGAAGATGGTCCTACCCTCACCCACGGCGAGATGAAAATTGGAGCTGGAACCGTTGCTGCACAAAAGTTCGGAGCCAGTGCTTTAATCGATCCACGTCCCTACGCAGTGGGCAAACTGGCTCAAACCTTCGAGATTTATCCAAACATTGGCACCCTCTTACCTGCCATGGGATATAGCGCCGAGCAGCTCAAGGATTTGGAAACAACCATCAACAACACCGATTGCGATTCTGTCGTGATTGGTACCCCAATCGATTTGAACCGTATTGTTAAAATCGACAAGCCTAATACCCGTGTTTATTACGACTTACAGGAGATTGGCTTCCCGAACTTGGAAGGTGTACTGAACGATTTTTGCGAGAAGCATCAATTGTAAGCGTCCATCGGAAGAATCGCTCTGATTCTTACCCACTGAACTAAAACGAAAACCGCTATCTGAGTAGCGGTTTTTGTTTTTCTACAAACGAATTGGGGCCCAATTCCCTATATAAGCAAAAAAAATCACTCTTGTAAATCCGTTATTAGCAAGGGAATAAAAGCGGTTCCTTGAATTAATCCGGATAAATTAGCCATCATACTTGGGAGATTAGAAAAAAGCGTTTATTTTTGCAGCCGAAAATCAAGGGAGACTTAGTAGCTCAGCTGGTAGAGCACATCCCTTTTAAGGATGGGGTCCTGGGTTCGAGCCCCAGCTGAGTCACCAACAATTTGAAGGCTGTTCGTTACAATACGGACAGCTTTTTT
>CALGAK010000048.1 GCA_937954085.1 uncultured Bacteroidota bacterium | reverse complement strand
TCGTCTAGTCGCCCCCTCGCCAAGTCGCCTGGTCGCTGAAGTCGCCCATTCGCCCATTCGCCGCTGCGCTCCGATTTTCACTTTTCAAACTCCCAGCGATGCCAACGAAATCACATTAATCCCATCTTCCCGTTGATGGGTCATTCCGGTTCCGGTGATAATGTTGAGGGTTTTCGGTAGAGGCATTTTGCTTTCATTGATGTTTTGCGAAAAACGCTTCAGATTGGTAGCCGCTTCATCGATGAATCCTGTCCCTAGCTTTATCTCAAAAGCAGCATAATCACCATTTCGTTTTTGTACGATAGCATCTACTTCAAGACCGTAGGAATCATGATAATGGAACAGTTTGGCATCGTTTGCTTGTGCATACACTTTAAGCTCATGAGTGGCCAACGATTCAAACAAAAATCCTGCATAGTGCAAATCCTTCATCAGCGATTCTTTGTCCAGGCCCAAGGCAGCTGCTGCCAAAGAGGGGTCGCATAAATGCCGCTTGGGCGATTTACGAAGAGAGGCAGATGAGCGAATATGCGGATTGAAAGCAGGTTGTTCGTATAAGACCATTAAACGCGACAAAGCATTCAGATAATCGGCTATCGTGTTTCGCGACACCTCATTGCGGTCGGATGTTTTTACATCATTTTCCAGCGTCTTACTATCTACCATAGTGGCTGTATTCCTGGCAAGGGAGCGCAGCAGACTACGTACTTTTAGGGGGTCACGCCTAACTCCTGAAACCCTGCTCATATCCACCTCACAGAGTAAATCCACGTAGGCACTATTCACCCGAATAGCGTTTTGGAACGGCTGATTCAACAGATTAGGCCATCCGCCAATCACCATCCTTTCTAAGATAAAATCGAGGGATACAGCTGGGTCGTAAAATCGAGGGAAGTTACCTTTCAGCAGATCGGAAAGTTTGGCTTTTCCCGACGAATAACCCAATTCTTGCCACGTTAAGGTGTCCATTTCAACCAGGGTAAAACGTCCGGCTCCACTATGCATGGTGGCGTCGTCTGAGGGATTCGACGAACCAGCAAGGATAAATTGTCCTTTAGCCTTACGTTCGTCCACTTCATGACGAATGTAATTCCATATCTCAGGGTGTATTTGCCATTCATCGATAAGTCGAGGTGTATCGCCATACAACAAGAGTTGAGGGTCGGTTGCCATGATTACGGGAACTTGTTTATCCCGATCCATTTCGATCTGACTGTGTGCAAATCGTTTTGCCGTTTCGGTCTTACCACACGCTTTCGGACCTTTGATAAGCACCGCTCCCGAAGCAGTCAAGCTATCCGCAATATCAGCTTCAATAATCCTGTTTAAATAATTCATTACTAAGATTTAACTTATAATCCTAACATGAATGAATTCATGTTGCTGTGCAAATATAAGCAAAATCATTGTGCAAAATTAAGGATTTTTATTGTGCAAAATAGTATAATGGTTGTTGGCTATTGGCTTTCAGGAGGTTGTTCAATATTTGAAATTCAAAATTCAATCCCGATGAATCGGGACTTTCGCTGCGCTTCAGAATTGTACTCTTCTCCAGCTCCTCTGTGTACTGGAATGATGCCACGCGCCAGGAGCCGCGCGGCAGTTCGTTGTTGCTGGCTTTTGGCTTTTGGTTTTTAGCTGTTGGCTGGTTCGTTGTTGTAAATTTTCCCTTGAACCGGAATGAAGCCACGC
>CALGAK010000047.1 GCA_937954085.1 uncultured Bacteroidota bacterium | reverse complement strand
GTCACGGTTATATCTTCTGCATTAATAACTCCTTATAACGATTTGGTAACGAATGCTGTTTCATAGGAACCAAGGTAAGATTGCCCTATATTGAAAGTCAGACCACCATTCCAATTTTCAAAATTTCCACCTTTATAATTTATCCACGTATCTGTAATTTGATCCCAGCCATAAAAATCATACCCATTGCCAACACCAGTGGTCTCGAAATCGGCAATTGCTTGATTTAATACGGGTGAACTAAGGTGATGCCAACCAGCATCCCAAGCCCCCCAGCCACCAGTAAGGTAGCGTTGAATATCTGCTTTAACCGCTCCAGCATTTCCTTGATGAATGATAGAACCCGTGCCTGTAGCATCGGAAAGAATATAAATTTGCTCGTCGGCGGTAAGCGTATTTCCAACTAAATCATTGAGAACGCTTAGTTTAGCATTAGCATTTATGGTAAGCATGGCATCGAGGTAAAAAACCAAATCGTAGCAAGTAGCGACAGCTCCTGCGGACACAATGGGATACTGTGTTCCTACTGAGGGTATAACTGCTTGAAGATATTGGCCGGGCAATACTCCTTTAGACCAATTGAAGGGATCGAACCAGTCAGAACTGACAGACCCCTCCCAAACATTTCCCCCCACTACTTCGATTTCAACCTCATTCGAATATACCACATCGCAACCAGCTTTTTGTACCTCTACCCGGTAGGCTACAACCCCATAATCTGCTAGAGATTCCGTGAAATTAATCCCGGTGTGTGTGATATCCATCCAGTTACCATCATTCCAGCTCTTTTGCCATTTAAGGACATCACCGTATTTGTTTGTTAAAGTCATATTTCCAAGATTCTGGCCACTAAAGACAATTTCATTGGCTGGATCTCTGGATAAGCTTCCAGGTTGCGAATTTAAGTTTAGTGAAGGCTTGTATAGTTCCCCAGTCCGATCGGCCCCTTGAACCTCAAGATAAGGGATTCCATTCACAGATTCTGCGTAAGCATCCTCTGCAATATCGATGGTTGCACAAAAACCATTTGTCAAGGTAACCGACATAAGCAAACGTTCTGTTCCAGCCACAAAATCGTTCCCAAGTGGTTGAAAGGGAACAGCTGCAAAAACCTGATAATAATAATCACCCGAAGTTTGAACTCCGCCTTGTGGAGCTAAAAAAAACGGGTAAATATAATTGGTAGTGAAGGTTACGGATGGGTCGCTCCAACGGAGGGTTAACACTGCATTTGAAAGAGTTAAAGATCCGGAAACAGTATAATCTGACTTCATTCGAATCTCGAGGGTGTTCGAAGAGCCTTCAAAAATACCTAGATCGATACTTTGCGAATAAGCAGTGAGATTATTTACCAAAATGACTAATACTAGGATAACTGTAGCAAAAGTGCTATGGCGTGAGTTGCGTTTTTCAAACATGGTTGTAATTAGCATTAGGGTTAACAGAGGTGACGCAAATAAGAAAATTTTACTGTGCACCCCTGTAAGTTTTCTTCTATTCTTTTGTAAGTATTATCCGCTTATAATTAGTAACTCCACCATGGTTAAGCTGAAAGAAATATACTCCCGACTCATAAGGTGACAAATCAATTTCGATTTGAGTTGTATTACCAGTGTATAGCTGCTCATGCAATTGAATACCACCGACATTAAACACTTTCACTTGAATAGACTCCGTTGGATGTAAGTCATGGAAACTAATGTTCACGCTTCCTGTAGTTGTCGGATTGGGATAAACGGACCAATTTGGCGCAGAGCTTGCAGGGCTGACTTCGTCATTTCGTTTGATTGTACCCGTTACACTCTTCCCAAGCAAAGAGACATAGAAATCTCCATTAAAAACCCCAGCCTCGATAGGATCAGCCAATTGAAATCCCAATGGTTGAATGTCGGTATCGAATTCAGCGACCAGAAGAGGCTGATTAACTTGCCAGTCCTCCGGTAATTTCGACAGTTGAACCGATACAAAGGAAACATATGAGCTACCCTCATGGTGAAAAACAGAATCTTGTACAACAAGTCCATATTCACTTTGGAAGTTTAGTAAAGCGTCGGGGACGGCATCGAAACTGGATGGTAACTTCAAGCTGAACTGCAAATTATCCATGATTCCTTTTTTGAAAGGCTCATTCGTCAATAGCTCGATTCGATTACCTACAAGTGTAATACTCACGGGTCCATTAGGCTCGAAAGTATTTTTAGCTTGACTATTATGAGGAACCGGAGTCGTATAAATAGTATTCAGAAACGAGCTTCCCGAAAGAATCGTAAGATTTGATAGGATAATTGCCCGATCATTGGAAGAACCGCTGTAGCGTAAATTATTATCAAGCATAACATCCTCGATAAAATATCCGCCTGCCTGATAAATCGTTGTCAAATCGGAACTGCCTGTCAATTCGGTAATTTTTGATAATATAAGCCCCCGATCATTTTCTGAACCAGAATATTTCAATTGATTATTGCGGCTTGTATTTCCGGCGACCAAAGCAATTTGACCTGTTTGCTGAGAGACGACTACTCCAGGTGATATCGGTGGTGTTAGCTGTGAACCATAGCAGGAACTCGCTTGAGTAAAATCATAAAGGGCCATATCGCCGGGAGACAATTGCTCTTTGGACATGAGGGGCAAGTGATTACGATGATAAACAACGAGATAAAAATCCTTGATAGCTTGAGCTTCGAAGCTGGAGGCAAGGGTGCCATCCTTCATTAAGAGACCAGCTTTCCGATCCAATACTTGATACGCTTCGCTATCATCGGATCGTAGCTCAACCAATACCCAATCAACTGCATCTTGAGGAATGGACACGACACTTTCCTCTCCGTCATAATTCCATGGCTCCACATTATAGGGTTGATTCAAAGGAATTTGTCCAGCATCAGCCAAGGTCGAACTCATCTCATTCACTGTAGCATCGAAGTTTGCTTGCAAAAACAGTCTCAACTCAAAGGGAGTTTGACAAGCGGAAGAGGGATAAAAACCGGTAGAACAGGCTCCCTCGGGTTGCTCAATTTCATCTAATTCTTCATTGCTTACTAAACGAGGCGACCATACGATTTTATCTCCGGATAACTTCGAATCAATGTCCGAAGCAGAGCTTTCGTTCCAGAAATTACATGTTAACAATACTTCTGAAGTGCCATTATCTATCACCTCCACATGCCATTGATTCCCATCGAACGAATTAGAAATCAACGTATTATTCAAGCTAAAGTTCGCACCAGCACCATTGATTAGCAAGCCTAATTCATTATTTTCAAAACGGTTGTTTTGAATCGTATTGCCGGAAGAAGCTAATAGCTGCAGTGAAATCTCATCGCTGGGTGCCGATCCGCTATGATTCTGAAACAAGTTGCCAGCAATTGTTGTCTGACTTGCCGCCGATAGTTTAAGCCCAACCAATCCATTCTGACTAAATGACGAGCATTCTATACTGGCGGAAATAGTCTCACTCATCAAAACTCCCACCCCGTCGTTGTTGGAAACATCGCATGAACTAATGCGAAGATTCTCACCTCCTGCTACTTTAATGCCATCCAGATTCTGAGAAAGCGTTAAGTTCTCGAGGACAACTCCATCTGCGTCATTAATATAAATTCCGACATCCCCTGGATTATCTCCAGAATTACGAACTTCAAATCCATCTAGTTGAACATTATTGGCTTGAATCGTAAAAATGGCAGTGCTCTGATTTCCGCCATCAAAGACAACATCTTCCTGGTCGGTATAAATTCTCAGACCAGCTGTTTCAATTGTAAGTGTCGCAGTAGGATACACTCCTGACTTTGCTATTTGAATCACATCGTTGGGTTGAATGGAGGGATCATCCAATGCATCTGCTAAAAGATAATAATAACGATCTCGTGTTTCGTTATATACCGGGCATCCATCAAAGCTGGAAATTGCCGGCAAGTGGTAAACCACACCCGTTACATCAGCTCCAAGATACTCAGCATAACGCTCTACACTATAACCTTCTGCGTCTGCATAGCTTACATAAGAATCACCGTCTTCGACAAATACGAGGTTTCCGGAGCCAGTTCCTTGTTGATTGTGTGTGAATCGTAAGATAACATATTCTTGATTCCCAACCCATTCCGTTCCGGGGATATCGACAGCAAAAAAGGTAGCCATCCGAAAATCCGTATTATAAGTTACTTGTTGACCTGTTATCAAAAAATAGGGCGAAACCGAGGTAAATACCATTTCACCCGCTGTGGCAGGATATTGCAGTGTAAACTGTATGTTAGTAAGCTCAGGGGTACCATCGAGATCAATGGAGTGGTTGGGCCTAACCCTAACCTCAAAACTGCCACAACCCAATTCATAAATAGAGAAATCAATTTTTAATGGTGCGAGCGCAATCAGTTGCAAATTCTCATTATTCGTATTTAAGGAATAAAAATGCTCAGCCGAGTGTAAGTTAACGTCACTAAATCCATTCATGAGGCTACCGGATTGAACGATAGTGAACACATCGCCCTCGTTGGGATTGAAGTCGAAATTTTGTATTTGAATCTTTGCCCCTCCTGCATTGAAAGAACCGCTAACTTGCAGCACATCGTGTTCACTGCAGGATCCTTCTCCAAGTATGTCGTAAATAACTACATCATCCTCACTCAACTGCACATTTCCTGTGAGCGTAAAACAACCGACAGTATTACCCAGTTTATAAATTAGTCCTCCGGCGTTGGTACTATTCACATCGCCAACTGAGCTCCCACTCAAACGAATGATATCCTGAGGATCGGAATCGTCGATTGCTGCCTGCCAACTGATATAATACAAGCTTTTCGTTTCATTATAGATGCCTGAATTTTCGGTGTACCCGCATTTTGTAAAATCCTCATTGCACCAAGGATCAAAATCGACTGTCCCTGAAACTTCAGCAGCTACTTGTTCGAAGGCTATGCTACCCCAATAATTTGATTCCGCCAAAACTTCAGAATCAGATGTTTCCACGCTGTATTCGCTGTTATTAAGGAACGAATTATTGCTTAAGCTGATATCCTCACTCAAACTGACTTGAATGCCGGTTTGGTTGTTTTTAAACGTATTCCCAATAAAACTGATTTCATTACTATTTTCAACTAAAACGGCTAATACACTCGAGGACTGAATAGTAGATTGAGCAAGATCGACCTCACTCATATTGAGCAAGTGTAAACCTGTTGATAGATCGTCAACGTTAAGGTTTTCCAGGCTAAGTTGAGTTGCATTTTGCGCAAGAATACCAATCTCCTCTTGCTGATGCCCAAGTTGAAAACCATTTATTGAAATCTGATTCGCTTCAACAGAAATCGTTGGCTCCTGGTCATTTCCTGTAATCGAGGGATAAGCAGAGGCCAAGTTTGGCAAACCAATCAAGCTAAGACCATCCCTTTCCAGAGTAATATTTTCATCATAAGTCCCATAAGTTACCAAGACTGTACCATTGGCAGCAACCGCATCGATTGCCTCCTGGATTTCTGAAAAAGCATTATATCCGATGATTCTATTGGCACTTATTTCATCAAAATAGGTTTCATTTAACCATTGGGCATCGACATAAACTGTTTCCGGTGGAGCCAAAATAGTTAAGGTCCCACTTTGAAAAATTAGGTTATAATTGGTTGAGCTTAGACCGGTGGGGGTAATGGTATAACTTCCTGGAGCATTTCCTGCCTCTCGGGTATAATCTAAGTCTCCATTCAAGTTAGCGAGGGTTTCATTAAAAACAAAGCCACTTAAATTAGCCGTAAAGTCTGGGTCGGGGGAATTAGCTCCTTTGCTAATACTATTCGCCTGAACAGTTAAATCCGTTTTTTCAATTGCAAATAAAGGGGCCTCTGCACTCAAATTTACTTGATAGTCATTTCCTGCACTCAAAGTATTTAATGTATAGGCATATGTACCAACGTTTTCCCCTTGTTCACGACCCAGCGAGCCAGTAAAATCGTCGCCTGTGAGCAAACTGGGAGAACTCTGAAATAAATAACTCTCCGGATCTGGCGATCCATAATTTTTTTGTTGATTGCTCTGCAAAATGGTAATTTCCTTGGGGGAGACACTAATTGTTACAGCGTTTGATAGCAATTCACCGCATGAACCGGTAATTTTGCACCTAAGCGAATAAGTGTTCCATTCCGAACCAGGTCGATTGACCTCAAGGCTAGCTGTATTGACTCCCTCCCAGTCATCGGAACTGCACATATCTTGAAAGCCATTGCCTGTATTCAACTGCCATTGATAAGTAATTCCCGTACCCATAGTCTCAATTGAAAACTGAGCAGCCTCACCATAGGTTACCGCTGCCGAAGTAGGTTGGGTTGTAATCTCCGGAGTAAAACAAGGGTTAATTGCGAGCTGCATTGCAAGGTAACGAGACGTGGTTGGGGTGGAAGTTTCTACGGTAATGCTTCCCGCATTAGCAGGATTATCAAGCAAATACGTAAAAAGAAGGTTACTTAAATCGGGGCGAGTTTCATTATAGCGATAGGTTGTGCTAACAGGAGTGGTAGGAAAGTTACTATAGGTAATATTAGCTTGATGACTTAATAAAGCCATAACTAGAGTTTGAGGCTTGTTTGTCCATATCCCGGAGTACCAAGCAGTACTACCCTGCCCTAAACCGATGGAAATATTCTGAATAGGATCAAAAGCATCGGCTTGGGTAATCCTAGATACAACAGCTGTCCACGATTCTGAAAGATTGGAGGTAAACGTATAAGTATTTCCTCCTGAGTCGTTCGCATCGGCCTGCTTAACATAAACAGCCATCCCAACATCGGTTGTATTGGAACTAATTATGATTGGATTCCAACCGGTTGCCGGGGAAAGGGTATTCAGTAAGCCTTTCTCGAAGGAAATGACTAAAACCAATAAATCGCCAGTTGCTGTTGATGCTGGAACACTAATATTGATAGCAGCCGAATTCCCATTAGTTGCCGAGCTCTCTTGCCAAATAGGAGGCAAAGCGGTTGACTGACCCATTAATGAGCTTGTAAAAATGATAATAAACAGCGTAACCAATAACTTATGTATGCGACCTCG
>CALGAK010000046.1 GCA_937954085.1 uncultured Bacteroidota bacterium | reverse complement strand
TCTCACTAAATAAAGGCTTCTCCCACAGGTAAATAAATTAACGCAAGAAGCGTTTCTGTTCATTGAAGGATAAATCGGTGGCAGGGAGTAATCAATCTAGCGAAAGCTAGAGCAAAAGGCGAATCAAAAAGGATCTATGAACGCTTTCTCCTCTATACATCCTCCTTCGACGCCAAGGGGAACAATTGCTTGAATGCTTCTTTTGGATTCGTAAGAGCAACATCCCAGACCTTAACTGCACTCAAATCAAATTGTGCAATCACGGGCTCTGCGAACAAACGACGAACCGAGAGGATAATCGGTCCGGGATACGACCGAAGTATTCCCTGCAGGCCTTCACTCCAAGCTTTGCCTTCTACCTCGGCCATTCCTACCTCGTCGACAATAAACACATCGGACTTTGTTTCGAAATCGGACAACAGCTTTTTTCCAACCGATAATCCCTCAGGGTGAAAATAAAAACGCCCAACTGCTTCGCTGCCCTCGATAACTTCGGTTTGTAATAATGGATGTTTGGAGCCGCTTGCCAAATTCAGCAAATAATAGCCACGGGTTTCCTCGCCCTGCATTGTACGCAGGGACAAAAATCCCGCAGGCTTTACAGTATGCGCTTTACATTCCTCAACCAGCTCCGTAAGAAAGCTTGTTTTACCCTCAGCTTTATCGCCGATTAGCATAAAAATTCGCTGTTGGTGTTGCTGACGATATGTATAAAGCAATCGATCGGCATGTTCCATTAAAACCTGCACCACTTCGAAAGGCGATTTCAGATAGGTGCGGGCCGACGGGAGAATTTGAAGAACGGACCCAACCGACCGGAAAGATAATTCAAGAGCCTGATGCAATTGTCGGAACCGCGATTGCTTAAAATAATTGACTATAGCCGGATTGTAGAGTTCTTTCCCGATGGCCGAAAAGCCGAGAATAATTAAGGCGGCTCGAAAGTTCATTTGAATACCTGCCATCAATCCACCTTTCCAGCCGCCGCCTCCGGATTGAACCGAACCAAGAATTAAGGCAGCCAAAAGGGTAATGAGCACGAACCAAATCCAGAATTTTGGTTTGGAAAGCTGGCGCATAGCAGACCGATAATGATGGATCCAAGACCAAACGATTAGAAGTGTAAGCGGAACCCAAACATACCAGGGAGCAAGACTAAAGCTAAGTAATCCGCCAACCAACAAAAAGATGTTCAAGACGAGGCGCACCCGCGAAAATTCAAACGGACCTCCGTAAGAAGGCAATTGTTCCGTTGTATCGAAGGAAATTGTTCGGAGGGAGCTTCCGGTAAGGCGCTTCCCGGCTCTCATGCCAATCACAGCAGCCCAAATCCCACTCAACAAATGAATAGCTAATAAAACAAATATAGGCAACCACACCAGGTCGGTTGTGATGGCCAATTGTTTTTCGGCCATTTGCATCAAATGAGTGTAAATATCGACAATACCGGCTCCGTAGAAAATGATTAAATTCACCACGCGCTGCACCAATACCCACGACATGGCAAGCGCAGCGCCCACGAGATAACCCAAAACATTCTTTCCCAAAATTCGAACGGCAATTTCCAAGAGGAGGGCTTCGGTAAAGATGGCGATCATGGGTCCGAAAATAACCGCACTGGGCGAAGTTGTTTTCAGAATCGCAGTAATGAGCCCGGCTCGCCAGAACAAGCCGTTTTCCTTCCAACGATAGTTCACCGAAATGAGCAGGATAAGCGCAATGCCGGTTAAGATATTTCCGCTAAATGGAAATTTGACATTGTGTAAAAAACTTCCAATTAGGATTTCGCTAGCTGCCCAGGTCGTTCCAAGCACCGAGGCTTTCAGCCACTTATCGTTTAAAGCTCCCGAGCTATACTTCACTGATGCAGATTTTTTCGGCAGCATATTTAAAAAGATGATAACCGGCAGCTCCTTGCGAAATGAGTGGAAAAAGCAAATCGGGTTGGGTTATCCGTGTCCCTCCAACATACCGAATCCCATGCTTAAAGAAAACTTCGGGAAGTAAATTACTCGATGGTCCTACCACCACCGTTTCGGTGACGGGCTGAACATAACTCAATAGCTTATCGAAGGTTTTATTGACCAAAGTAAGACCGGTTATCAGCAAGAAATCGGCCTGAGGAATTATTTCCGTATACCGTTCGGCAGGAACAAAATACTTACGATGTTGAGGCTCCAATGCATGTTCATTGAATTCCAAAACCCTTAATTCACAGCTCATTGCATCGCAGCGTTGAATATAGGACTGAAAAGCTCCTACCAAAACGACCCGACTACCCGGCTTTATATCGAGTAAATCGAAAGGATCGGTATTCGAATGAACCCGATAGGGCTGAGAAGGAAGGAGGCCACTGGCCAATGCGTTGATGCTTGCAATCCGAAGCATTTGAATGCTCGCACTCTCTTTCGAAATCTGCAGTAATTCCGACACAGAGTGCCCTTCCATTTGCAAGGGAGTAAAGGCTCCAAAATCGCGCTTATCCTTAATGCAATGAATATCGGAATCGTCGATAGTGCTCGATAAGCCCAACCAACCGTTTTCGAGTCGCACACCACAAAGGTGTTTCCCGATAACCACCGAATCCAGTCGAGTTTCTTGGCACAATTTGCCATAATCCCTTAACAGAATTTCTTTTACTTCCTTAATCAGCATGCTAAACTATTTAGGCCGCTAAATTAATCATCGAAGTAAAAAACCGAGGGTGTTTTTTCTAGAAGAAGTCACCCAAGCAACAGGATAATAAACAGACCTCAAAAACGGAAAGCGAATTCAACTTTTCTGACCTTAGTCTTCAAGGAGTTTTCTGCACCGAAGTCCTTCGTCCGATTGGTAAAAACGAGACTAAGGCAGTACGCTATATTTGACTTACTTACAGGATGGGAAACCATGCCGTTAAGAAGTATGAAAAAAATGCTTCCCCACTGTAATAAGCTATCTATAAACACTTTAATCGAATCATTAAGCTCTTGGCAGTGCGATGCAAACACCGGTTTGCGCTGCCGAGGAGTTAGCTAGTCGATCTCCAAATTCTCGTCGGAAATAATATCGGGCAAAATAACACTGATGGTAGTTCCAACACCTACTTCCGACTGCAGTTTAATGTCGCCTTTGTAAAGGGCTACCATCTTTTTAACGATGGATAAACCAAGACCGGAGCCACTGATATTGCGGGTTTGAGCGTTTTTGATACGACTAAACTCCTGAAACAATTGCGTTTGATCCTCCGCACTAATGCCTATTCCCGTATCGATTACCTGGATGATCACCTTATCGCGTTTCCGGTCGAGCACAACCGTTACCTTCCCACCATCGCGATTATACTTCACTGCATTGCTAATCAGATTATTCAGAATTATCTCCATTTCTTCGGAATCGGCTATGAAGTAGAACGGTTTATCGGTCGATAATTCCATGTGGAGGTTACGTTGAATAGCCATTGGCTCCATGGTGTGGATGGCCAGAGTGGCTATTTCGGCTAGGTCGATTTTTTTCAGGAAGCGTCGTTTTTTGCCGGTTTCAATGCGCGTCAGATCGAGCATATCCATGATTAAATTCCGCATACCAGCCATTCGCACCAGCGATCGTTCAATCATCTCCATGTAGTCGTCGAGTTGATCGCCAACTTGCTTTTCCTTCATTATCCGAAGGTAGCCCTCCACGGCATTGATAGGCGATTTAAGCTCATGCGACAGAACGGAAAGGAATTGAAAGCGAATTTGCTTTCCTTCTTCGTTCATGCGCTGGGTCATCCGCTTCAGAAACAGGTGCTTGGTCAGGTTTTCAATTGCCGAACGCAACTCCTGTGGCGTAAATGGCTTAGGCACAAAATTATAAGCTCCGTTACGGGTTGCTTTTACTGCTAAATCCAGACTCGCATAGCTGGTAATCATCATCACCATCGCATCGAGGTTCATTCGCTTAATTTGCTCGAGCAAATCGATTCCTTGTATGCCGGGCAATTTATTGTCGAGCATAATGATATCGACCGTTTCGCGCTCAATAATTGCTAAGCCTTCCTCGCCACTGGCTGCCTCTTTTATTTCGAATCCAAAATCTTCGTCCATAAAAGGGAAACCAACCTCATAGTGTTGGAGTACTCGCCGAATACCACTGCGAATGCCGGGTTCGTCGTCTACTACCAATACCACTAATTTATTTTCCATGATTATAACTTTAGGAGTCGATTGATTTCGCGGTGTAATTGATCGCTACGGATACCTTTTTCCATAAAAATATCGGCCTTTACCCACGATCGATTCGATTCACGATCCATTTCGAATTTAATACCGGTGTCGCGCGTAACGCTGGTAGCGATTGCAACGGGTACATCGGGATACATTTGTTTGCATTTATAAGCCAACACAAATCCTGCATCCTGAGTCTCCATCATCAAATCCAAAATGGCCATATCGGGCTTAGTGGCTTCGAGAATTTCGAGAGCTTCTTTCTTACTCTCGGCGGTGAGCACCTCAAATCCGAAATGACTAATCTGCCATTTCATTTGATTCAGGTAATCGATATCGTCATCGACCAACAAGATGGTCTTCTTTTTTAAAGTCTCTGCTGTCATGGCATTCAATGTATTACGATTAAACTAATTGATCTTAACTAATTTAGCTCCACAAACCGGAGCGTTTATTTGAACTAAATACTGATTCGTTTATTTGGGCAAACTAATGATAAAATGGGTTCCGGTAGGTCCTTTCTCCGGTTGATTATTGGTTTCTAC
This sequence comes from uncultured Bacteroidota bacterium, assembly GCA_937954085.1. GTDB lineage: Bacteria > Bacteroidota > Bacteroidia > Bacteroidales > M50B96 > M50B96. The sequence continues at coordinate 13,004 of CALGAK010000046.1, read as the reverse complement.
TTCAATTTTTCCATGATGCATTTTAATAATGCCATACACCAAGGGTAAACCTAGCCCCGTGCCTTTCCCAATTCCCTTTGTGGTAAAGAAGGGTGTGAAAATCTTGTCCATATTTTCCGGCGAAATGCCGGTACCGGTGTCGGATATTCGAATCTCAAAGGCCTCGTCGAACTCGTTTAGGTGCACGCTTAAGGTTCCTCCGTGTGGCATGGCCTCAATGGCATTTTTTTCCAGATTGGTAAGCACTTGCATCATTTGATCGTAATCGAAAAAGGCTATAGCACGCTGAACATCGCTCGAAAACTCGACCTGAACCTTTTCTGGAACAACCACCGATTGAAGACTTTGTTTGCAAAATTCAACGAGGGAATATTCCGATTTCTGAAGCTGATTCTTTCGGGCAAAATTGAGCAATCCACCAACTATTTTTTTACAACGGTCGGCTTGTTCAGCAATCAATTCAACATCGTTGCGGGTTGGATCGTCTTGAGCCAATTCATCGAGCAAAATATTGCTGTACATGGTTATTACTCCAAGTGGATTATTCAGTTCATGGGCTATTCCGGCCGATAATTGCCCCATGTTGGCCAATTTCTCCTGATGCTTGAGTGCGCGTTTGGCATCGTCGAGCAAATGATTGGATTGATCCAGTGCACTGAGCGACTGGTGGAGTTTTTCGATGGCATAGGGTAAGCACATTTCTATTTCGGCTAATCCGTCGATAATGGCCATTGCATGTTTTTCGCAAGTTGAATAACCACAGGCACCGCAATTGAGGTGATCGCTGCTATCGTACTTGCCCATTTCGGCTAACACATGATCGATTCGTTCACGGGTAGGGGTTTTTGCGCGCCGGTCCATGATTTGAAACGACTGACTCATATCGAGTTGCCCGATGAAATCGAGGTCCACTTGCCACTTCGACCAATCCAGGCGGGCCAGCTTCGAGGCTGCATAATTTGCGACGAGAGCTTTTCGCTGATAGCGTTTCCCTTGAGGCGACATACCGGGTCCCATGATGCATCCTTCGCAACTTAACAATTCGACGTGCCGTGCTTTAATTTCTCCCGAATCGAGTGCTTGAATCACTTCGCGAACATTTTGTTTCCCTTCGGCTACAACTACATCGCCCGACAATAAATCGTCGTGCAGCCCCATGGTATGCAACATTCCTTTACTTACGGGAAAAACCGCTCCTTTAGCTGCGTGAGGTGGATCGAAATCGGCTATTTTACCGGCTTCATAGGTAACCTGACGTGCGTTAAAAACCTGCCTTAGTTCCTGAAAAGTGATCACGCAATCGACCTCGTTCGATTCAGCCTTCTTGGCAATGCATGGTCCGATGAAAACAACTTTTGGATTCCGATGAGCATATTTTTCTTTCAAGTAACGCGTCATGGCCACCATGGGCGAAACCACCCTGGCAAGGCTCGATACTAGTTTGGGGTAATATTGCTCAATGTAGTAAACAATGGCCGGACAATCGGATGAAATGAAGATTTCCTGGTCCGATTCACGCTGAAGCTTTTGATAAGCCTGAGCAACGGCATCGGCACCAAAGCCCACCTCTACGGCGAGCTTAAAACCCAATTCGCGAAGCATCGGAATCAGAGCACGGGGGTCGTCGAACTCATCGAACTCGGCTGGAAACGAGGGAGCCACGGCGGCAATAACAAAGTCGTTTGATTCCAGCATTTCAAGCAACTCGTTCGTATTGGAGACATAAATTTTAGCCCCTTGACTGCACACCTTAACGCAATTTCCACAAGCAATGCAGCGCTCGCCAAGAACTTCGGCTTGTCCATTGATGATCTTAATGGCTTTTGCCGGGCACTCACGAACGCAGGTATAGCATACCCTGCATTTGTTCATCAGTGTTTCCACTACATATTTGCCATTACCGTGACTCATCTTTCTATTCCTCTATTTCAAAATATCTTCCCGAATGCGATAGCGTGTATGCAATAAGTGATGTGCAATTTCACTATTTGGTTCACCCAAAAAGCTTCGATATAATTCAATCACCTCCGGATTTTTATGCGATACCCGCAAGGATTCTTTCATATCGGCAGAATAAATGGTTTGCATGCGAGCAGCCAGTGCTTCCGGACTGGCGCCAATTTTTTGTCCGCCGCCACCAATACATCCACTCGGACAAGCCATTACCTCAACAAAGTGTAAATCCTTGCGTCCGGCTCGAATTTCATCGAGTAAGACTTTAGCATTGCTTATTCCGTTTACCACGGCTACTCCTAAGGTCAATCCATTCACTTCGACCTTCGCTTCTTTTCGACCAGCTAAACCACGCAATTCTTTAATTTGGAATTTAATAAGCTCTTCACCCGTTAGTTTCCAATAGGCGGTACGAATCGCAGCTTCCATCACACCTCCTGTTACGCCAAAGAGCTTTCCGGCGGTACTACGAGCACCCAAAGGAGAATCGGTAATTTCCGGCTCTAACTTGTGAATATCGACCCCATACAGTTTGATGAATCGAGCTAACTCGCGGGTAGTTAAAATCGCATCCACATCTACAATTCCTTTGGAAACCATTTCTTCGCGTTGTGCTTCGAATTTTTTTGCGGTACAAGGCATGATTGATACAGAGTAGATATCTTCCTTCCGCAAATTCATTCTCTCTGCAAAATAGGTTTTGATCACTGCACCCATCATCTGTTGTGGCGACTTGCAGGAGGAAACCAAAGGGAGCAGATCGCCGGCAAATTCCTCGGCGTACTTTACCCAACCCGGACAACAGCTTGTCATGAGGGGCAAACGTTCATTTTTCTGAATCCGATCGATTAATTCAGTCGATTCTTCCATAATCGTTAAATCAGCTGCAAAGGTGGTGTCGAAAATAAAATCGAATCCCAATTTCCGGAGGGCGGCATTCATTACTCCATTGATATCCAATCCGGGCTCCATGTTAAACTCTTCGGCCAGCGAAACGGAAATAGAGGGAGCGTACTGCACCACCACCACTTTTTTCGGATTGGCCAGAGCATCCTGAATCTCGGCAAAGTGATTTTTTTCGGTTAAAGCTCCGGTTGGACAAACCATAATGCACTGTCCGCAATTAATGCAACTGGAAACATTCAAGCCTCGATTGTAAGTTGTACTAATAATCGATTTACTTCCCCGATTGGCGAAATCGATACAGGCAACTCCCATGGTTTCCTCGCAAACAACAACACATCGTCCGCATAAAATACACTTTGAAGGATCGCGCACAATAGAAGACGAGCTCATATCGAGATGATAATTATTCTTTTCGCCTCGAACGCGACGGTCGTCAACATGCAGCTCTTCCGCTAAGTCCTGTAGTTCGCAATTTTTGTTTCGAACGCAATACAAACAGTCGTCGGGATGATTCGACAGCAGTAACTCAACGATGGTTTTTCTCGATTCCGCCACACGCTGCGATTGAGTATCGATGCGCATCCCTTGCTCAACCGGATGAGAGCACGAGGTGATGAGCTTACCATTACTTTTATTTTCTACTACACACATCCGGCAGGCTCCGGTTGGGAGTTTGTCTTTCATGTGACATAGCGTGGGTATTTTAATCCCAATTCGGCTCAGCACATCGAGCAAATATTCTCCGGATTGAACCGGAACTTGTTCTTTATTGATTTCTATCGTGAAGTCCATTTCGCTTTCTTATTAAGTTTAAAAAATTTCGATAGCATCGAATTTACAAGCCTCCTGACAAGCTCCGCAGGCAATACACTTCTCTTCGATAATGAAATGCGGTGTTTTTTTGGCTCCGATTATCGCTTGAGTAGGACATTTTTTCAAACAAACCATGCAACCGGTGCATGCTTCGACATTGATACGGAAGATGCGCAACTCGGTGCAAACTCCTGCGCGGCATTTCCGGTCGAAAATGTGCTCTTCGTACTCATCTTTGAACCAGCGCAAGGTGCTCAGTACGGGGTTAGGAGCTGTCTGTCCCAATCCGCATAAGGAGGTATCTTTAATCACCTCGGCTAAACGCTCGAGTTGCATCAAACTTTTAATCCGCTCCAAAGCTTCGTAGCGCTCTTCGTGAACCGGCTTTTTGGTAATTGTTTCTAATATCTCCAACATTCGCTTAGTCCCCTCGCGACAAGGAATACACTTTCCGCAACTCTCGCGCTGTATGAAGTCCATGAAATATTTTGCCAAATCTACCATGCAAGTGTCTTCGTCCATCACCACCAAACCTCCGGAACCCATCATGGCGCCAACCTTTATCAGCGATTCATAATCGATTTTGATATCCAGATTGGCCTCGGTAATACAACCTCCCGACGGACCTCCAATTTGTACAGCTTTGAATTTCTTTTTGTTGAGAATTCCACCGGAAATGGTGAAAATAACGTCGCGAATGGTAGTACCCATGGGAATCTCGACTAGTCCGGTTAAGGCTACTTTCCCCGACATGGCAAATACTTTTGTTCCTTTCGATGTTTCGGTGCCGATAGAAGCAAACCAATCGATTCCTTTGGCTATAATTTCCGGAATATTGGCCAAAGTTTCCACGTTGTTGATAATGGTCGGTTTCTGAAACAATCCGCTTATCGCTGGGAATGGTGGACGTGGACGAGGCATTCCGCGTTTACCTTCGATACTGTGAATAAGCGCTGTTTCTTCGCCACAAACAAAAGCTCCAGCACCCATTTTTACTTTGATATCGAAGGATAATCCGGAGCCAAAAATATTTTCTCCCAACAAACCATATTCCCGAGCCTGATCCAGTGCAATTCGTAATCGCTTAATAGCCAGCGGATATTCAGCCCGAATATACACATAAGCTATACTTGCTCCGATTCCGTATGCTGCAATGGCCATTCCTTCGAGCAAGCGATGAGGATCGCCTTCGATAACCGCTCTATCCATGAATGCTCCCGGGTCGCCTTCGTCGGCATTGCAAATCAAATATTTCTGTGTGGAATCCTGGGCTAAAGCAAATTTCCATTTTTTACCGGTGGGAAAACCGCCGCCACCACGACCTCGCAAGCCCGACTTTTCAATCATATCGCACACTTCGGCCGACGTATGCTGACGAATAATGCGCAAGAAACTGGCATATCCTCCGGCCGCAATATATTCTTCGATGCTAACCGGATCCAGAATACCGCAGTTCTTCAAAACCAACCGGGTTTGAGGAGCGAAAAAAGGATGCTCGTGCAAGAAAGGAACAGCTAGCCAGCTGCGATTCCCCTGATCGAATTGCATTAAGGAAGCAGTATAATCGACTTCGAGGGTAAAGATTTTATCGAGTAATCCGGCCACCTTTTCTTGTGTTACTTGTTGAAAAGAAATGCGATTATAGCCGGGTAATTGAATATCGAGGATAGGCTCGGCCGAGCATAAACCAATACAACCAACCTCGATTACCTGAGCATCGATGGATTGTTGTTCTAAATACGATTTAACAGCAGCTAAGGTTTTGTCGGCTCCTGCGCCCAATCCGCAGGTTCCAGCTCCGATATAAATAACTGGTTTGCTTACCTCCTTCCGTAATAAATGCTGAAGCCTTTGCTCATCGAGCTGTACATTATCGTATTTCCCTTTGCTTAAGAGCGTTGTGAGAAATTCTTTATTGCTTGGGTTTTTCTTCCTGGCCATGATTACTCGCTTTCTAAGTTTCTATAATGTTCCAAAATATCATCGATATCGGCGGGTTTCAGCTTGGCATGAAACTCACCATTGATACTGATTACCGGTGCTAATCCGCAAGCTCCAATGCAGGCTACTACCTCGAGGCTGAATAAACCATCGCGAGCGGTAGAACCCGCTTTTATTTTCAATCGCTTTTCCAACTCGGCTTGCACCGTCGAAGAGCCAAGCACGTGGCAGGCTGTCCCACGACAAACTTGTATGTGGTACTTGCCCTGGGGTTCGAATCGAAACTGATTATAAAAAGTAGCCACCCCAAAAATCTTACTAGTAGGCAGTTGAAGATGCTTGCCCACTTCAACTATGGAATCTTCCGATAAATAACCGGCCTGTTCCTGAATAGCCTGAAGAATAGGAATCAGATGTTCCCGCTTTCCGTCGGGGTATTGCTTGAGTATGGTGCTAATGGAAGCCATCGTGGTTAGGTTTAAATGAAAAGTTAGGTACCGTTGAATAACTTACTAGTTCTTGAGAATACGGTGAATCTCGGGTAAAAGCTTGTCGGACGAAACCGGCTTGCGAATGAATCCGTTTACCGGAAAGAAAACGCTCTCACCTCGCTCGGTGCGATAATCTACTCCAGCATCACCGGTGTCGATATTTTTCAACAGAATAACCTCTAAATCGCGGTAGTTCGGATCGTTACGAAACTCACGAGCCATTTCCTGAACACCAGGACGGGTCGTAACCAACACATCAATCGAAGTTTGCATTAGAACCGGTGTACCTCGAAAATGAACATCGTCTTTAATCTCCTTCGCCAATTCAAATCCTTCGTAAGGGGTTTCCATCATAACATCTAAAATGGCTAAGTCGGGTTTCCAGCTTTTTACCAGCTTCATTCCCTCCGATTTGTTCCCGGCCGATAAAACTTCGTAACCTTCGCGCTTTAAAATTGCTTCTACAATGGTGATGACATCTACATCGTCGTCGACTAATAAAATTTTCTTTTTCGTTTCCATGGTTTTTCCTCCATTTTAGGTTGAACTTATTTTCTTTCTCCCCTCTTATCTTTTCTGAAGTAAAAGTAAAGCAAGAAACCCACGCGGGTGAGGCAAGTTCTTCCCATTCGTAGAGGGAAATCTTTCCCTTTTTCGGGCATTAAAAACCAGTACTTTTACGCAATAATCCCTACTAAAAAAAGCAGGGAACAAAGCGGCCGCTTATCCGTTTAAAAGTCTCAATCATTCATCCACGCATGCAAGCACTAATCAGAGCACATCATCTTCGAAAATCCTTCGGCAATCAAAAGGCAGTTAAGGATATCAGCTTTACGGTAAATCAAGGCGATATTTACGGTTTCTTAGGCCCAAACGGATCTGGGAAAAGCACTTCTATTCGTATGATCTTAGGGCTTTTAACTCCCGACGCCGGACATATCGAACTATTTGGCGAAATCCAAAATCGAAGTAAACCTTCCTTCCTTTCTCGCATTGGTGCTCTCATAGAACGACCCGATTTCTACCTCTACCTGTCGGCATACCGTAATTTAGAACTCATGATGCGCTACAGCGGACTAACTCCCAACCAAGCGCAAATCATGAACATACTGGAATGGGTCGGATTGGCCGAACGAGCTAAGAGTGCCGTAAAAACTTTTAGCCATGGCATGAAACAACGACTCGGCATTGCGCAAACCTTGCTCCACGAACCAGACCTTATCATCCTCGACGAACCGGTTAACGGACTCGATCCGCAAGGAATCAAAGACATTCGCGATTTGATCCTGCGACTCAACCGCGATCTGGGCAAAACACTCATCATCTCCTCGCACATCCTCCGCGAAATGGAGCTGATTGCCAACCGCATGGTGGTCATTAATCGCGGAGAAGTTGTGGTAGAAGGAGAAGTAAAAAAACTCCTTTCAGAAGGCAGTCAGCGGGTGATCTTAGTATGCGATCAAGCCGAAGCAGCCCTAAAACTCCTCTCCAGCCACTTTCCCGACCACCGCTTTGAACTGAATACCTTAGGCGAAATTCATAGCTTTGCTGCCACTCCCGTAGTGGTCGAGTTTAATCGACTCCTTGTTCAAAATAACTTTCAAGTACGCCAATTAGCCACTCAAAATAGCCTCGAAGACTATTTCCTTAACATCACCTAAGCCATGCTCACTCTCATCCGCCTGGAACTGCTCAAACTATTCAGCCGAGGCATTGCCTACATTGGCTTTGCCGCCATCTTCCTCATCGTTATAATCGTGCAAGTGGGGATGTTTGTCGAAGGAGAAAAATTGCTCAACTTTTTGATTCAAAACCTATCCGGTCTGTTCGAACTTCAAGGAAATCTCATCAATATCTATACGGTGAGTTACATCATCCTCAATTCCTTGTGGATACATATTCCTATTCTGGTAACCATCGTGGCGGGCGATATGATCTCGGGCGAAGCCCAGCGTGGAACCTTTCGCTTACTCCTTACCAGACCGGTAAGCCGAACCCAATTGCTTACTGCCAAGTTCATTACCGCACAACTCTACACCAGCATGCTGGTAATCTGGCTATTAATCCTTTCCTTGGGGATGGGTCGTTTCTTTTTCGACACGGGCGACATGATCGTGCTTCTTTCCAGCATTAACATCATCGATCAGTCGGATGTACTTTGGCGCTTTCTGCTTGCTTTTGCTTACGGAATGCTCAGTCAATGGGTGGTAGGAGCACTGGCTTTCCTCTTCTCCGTGCGGGCCTCCAACTCACTCACTCCCGTAATTGGCGCTATGTCGGTCATTATTCTTTTTAGTATCATTTCCAATTTCAGCGTTGGAGTATTCGAGCCCATTAAACCCTATCTGTTCACCAGCTATCTCACCGATTGGCAACTTTTCTTCGACATGCCTCTTCAATTCGATCGCATTTACAAAGCAAGCGGCGTCTTATTAGCGCATTTAGTCGTCTTCTTCGCCCTATCATTTTTCCACTTTAAGTACAAAGACATTAACTCATGAAATTCCTTCTCAAGCTATTCATTTCAAGCCTCTTAACAACTATAACCTACCTCTCCTCACAGGCCCAGACCGATGCCAACGTATGGATGGAGCGTCTTAAGGAGCAAAATCAAAAAGTTAGAAGTTTCACCGCCGACGTCGAAATAGATGTCGATGTGAGCTTCATCCAAATCCCAATAAAAAAAGGCAAAGTGTATTATCAGGCTCCCGATAAATTTCGTTTTCGTTCCAGTGGGTTCACCCTTCTGCCGAAAAAAGGATTCAACTTTACGGTAAACGAAATCCTGTGGAGCGAAAGCATGGCAATTTATGCCGGCGACGACAGCATCGGCACCAAAATAAAGATTGTTCCCCTTTCCGACTCAGCCGATTTTATTCTGGCAACTGCCTGGATCGACACCACCATTCCCCGACTCAAGCAGCTTGATATTAGCAGTGCCAATCAAGGTAACATCCTAATGCAATTCGAGTATGGAGTCGGAAAGTATGAATTACCGATTGAAACAAAACTTTCATTCGAAGTAAAGCAACTCGATATTCCCATGAAATTCATGGGAAATGCCAGCATCGATCGATCAAAATTTCAAGGAGACAAAACAACGGGAACCGTCCGCATCAAGTACAATCAGCTCGAAGTGAATGTTCCTATCGATGGCAAAATCTTCGAGGAAAAGGAAGGAGAAGAAAATGAAGTGAAAGAAGAATAGCTCATTCATTTAATGTAATTTTGCGCCGTTTTAACGGAAAGTATGCGCATAGGATTCGGCTACGATATTCATCCACTTCAAGTAGGAATACCTCTAGTTTTAGGAGGAATTAGCATTCCTCATTCCTCTGGTTGCGAGGCACATTCCGATGGCGATGTACTCATTCATGCTTTATGCGATGCTCTGCTCGGTGCAGCCGGATTAGGCGATATCGGTCAACTTTTCCCGTCGTCGGACCCTCAATGGAAGGATCAAAACAGTCGGTTCTTTTTAGAAGAAATCCTGCAATTAATAAGGGTTAATGGATGGGAAATAGCGAACATCGACTTGCTGATTCAAGCCGAAAAACCGGCCTTAAATCCTTTCTTCAAGGAAATGAAACACCAACTCTCACAAATACTCAACCTTCAATCCTATCAAATCAACCTGAAAGCCGGAACCAATGAAAAACTAGGTCCAATCGGACAAGAAAAAGCCATTGCCTGCTATGCAGTTTGCCTATTGCAATCACGATTATGACAAACTTTCAAGACTTACAATCGCTCGCCGATTTTCAATCGCTTATTGAAAACAAACCAGCTTCGCTAATCTATTTTTCACACGAAAGTTGCAATGTGTGTAAAGTGCTCAAACCGAAAGTTGCCGAGCTCATCGAAGAGGAGTTTCCAAATATCACCCTGGCTTATGTCGATGTGCATCAGCACCCCGAAATATCGGGCCAGCTTCAACTATTCACCGTTCCAACCCTACTCGTCTATTTCGATGGAAAGGAATACATTCGAAAGAGCCGTCATATTGGTATCGACGAACTCGCACGCGAAATTTCACGTCCATACGAATTAATGTTCTAAAGATATCGGCGGGTAAGAAAACGAACCGGAAACCATGCGGCTAAAAAGCCGATGAACGAAACCGTGAGCATTGTGGCCAGTACATCGAGCCATTCGACTTTTACTGGATAGTAATCGACAATAAAACCACCCTGACCCGATAAGGCGACCAATCCGAACCGATCCTGCAGGTAACAAATCAACAAGCCTAATAAGGTACCGGTGAGCATTCCCACCAAGCTAATGAGCCAGCCTTCGTACAAAAAAATCTTGCGAATACTGGAATAGTCGGCGCCAAGATGTAAGAGAGACTGTACATCTCGTTTCTTATCGATTATCAACATGGTTAATGAACCAATGATGTTGAAGGTTGCAATGAATACGACAAAGGCGAGAATAATAAAACTAATGAGCTTTTCCGATTGAACCGTTTTGTAAAGCAATTCCTGTTGCTGAAAACGATCTTTAAAAACCCACTCACTACCCCACGATTCGCGCAAATCCTCCATCACATCGGCCGTAGCCCAATCGGGCTTTGTCTTTATTTCAATGGCACTTAAGCGCTCTTCTTCTTCGAATAATCGTCGGGCAAACGACATAGGCACCACCACATACTGATAATCAATTTCATTTTGAAGCTCGAATAAACCCGACGGATAGATTATTTCTCGATTAATCGATCGATCCAACGACCACTGGTTAACCTCATTCTTCGGATAATAAATAACCAAAGGGGTAATAAAATTTAAGCCCATCGAAACATTCATGGCGACCCCTTTCCCTACGACCGCAAACTCCTCCTTTTCATCGCGCAGCACGAAATCGCCCTGATAGAGCATGGTATCCAACCCACTTACTTCGCGATACTGTTCATCCACTCCCTTCACATGCACCAGGATCTCTTTTCGGTCGTATCGAACCAGGGCATTATCTTCTAAAGTGAAACTGAAATGGGCAATCCCGGGATGATTGCGCAAGGATTGTACCTCCTCTTCACTCAAGCTAAATCGCTTACCTTGAGCAGCTGTTAGTTTTATTTCCGGATTAAAGGCTGAAAACATCGACTGGATAAGCCCTTCGAGTCCACTAAAAACGGCCAGAATAATAATCATGGCCATGGTTCCAATGGTAATCCCAAAAATCGAAATACCCGAAATCCAATTAATTACATTGGTCGATTTTTTTGAAATCAAATAACGACGCGCAATGTAAAAAGGAAACCAGGCCTTAGTCATTATTTCCAGGCTTTTACAACCAAACCGGTACCGGTAGGATGATTCCGGTTTTTAACATCGAAATAATTAAGCAACAAGGCAAAAGGAAAGGTAAGCAAGTAATAAAACGGTAAAATGAGGAAGGACAAGCGGGTAGCATTGAGCATTAAAATGGGATACTTCATGGAGAGTCGCCAGCTAATCTTACCGGGTGCACCATAGGAATAGCGGGCTTCCACTTTAGAAAACCCAGCTGTCAGGATCTTTTCTTTTATATCCTCGATATTATACCCATCGCGGACATGTTCATCGATAAACCCATGCACTTCGCCGTCTTTCGGACCATGATCGTGATGATGAACATCGGAACCACCTTGGTCGCTAGGGGTAGAAATTAATAACATTCCCCCGGGCTTCATGCTGGCATGAAAATTCTCAAACACCAATCGATCTTCCAAAATATGCTCCATCACATCGACCGATAAAATGAGATCGTAGCTATTCTCGCGCACAAAGCGGGTAAGGTCGCCTTCCTCGAATGCTATCCGATTTGCTTCACCAATCTGGGCAAAGAAACGATTGCAATCGGCAATTTGCTCTTCCTTTACATCAACCGCAGTGACCTTCCAATTTGGGTTTAACTTCGACAAAGTATACACGTATTGGCCAAAACCAGCACCGGCATCCAGGATGTGAAGCTGATCGGGTTTCCCCTTAGCCCAAGCTTTCAACTCACTTCGAATGTGCCACGAACGTAACAGCAGGATATCGAGTAAACGATAAAAGAGCTTCCGCATTCCAGCAGAGCGATTAAACACTTTCCCCAAGTCGTTTTTTATAGGATCGTATTGCATGACGTAATTAAGGTGGTTAAGAAATTATTCGTTTAGTAACTGATCGATACGTTCGGCATAATCGAGGGAGTCGTCGAGATAGAATTGAAGCTCAGGAATAACACGTAGCTGATGACGTGTATTTTTACCCAGGTAAAAACGGATGGCTTTACCATGCTCCTCTACTAATTGCAAGGCAGCTGAGGCTTTTTCAGATGGGAAGACACTTAAATAGACCTTAGCCAAGGCCAAATCGGGTGTGACCCGAACTTGTGTTACGGTTAATAAACCTCCTGGCACAAAATGCGTGGCTTCTTGTTGAAAATAATTTCCCAAATCCTTCTGTAGCAGACGAGCTACCTTCTTTTGCCTCAACGATTCCATGATATTTTTTTTATAGAACCGCCAAAGATAAACAATGCAATCTAGAGATGCCTACTCATAGAAGAACAAAATAATTAGAGCCACACATTTCGATTATCGAAAAAGAATGAATAGTTAAAATGGCTAATCATTTAAGAATAATCCTTCGACCCCGAAGGTATTGCACCAATAAAAGAAGTGGTTTTCCTATGCGAAAAAAGATGAAATCAATCGAGAATTGTGATATAAGGATGGATTTGGCAGGGTAATGGCTTGAATCGGGAAGAAGTCAGAAGGCATTTGAATCAAGCTTAATGCTTGCACATTAGCAATAGCTCCGTAGGAGCGAAACATTTGTAGCTAATCGACAGAAAAACTCCCTAAAGCCCCAGGGGGGCGACACCGTCAATCATTCAGTGCGAAACGGAATGTTTCATTTAAATGACGATTGG
>CALGAK010000045.1 GCA_937954085.1 uncultured Bacteroidota bacterium | reverse complement strand
TCGGTTGGACTGAACCATAATCCGATTTGATACCCAATAGAAGAATTGGACCAAAATTAGGTGGTACTAAGAGGCAACCTTTTGAAAGGAGGTGCGTCTACCCTCTGAGTATGCTGTTTGAAAGGGTTGAAAAACTTCCTTCGGGAGGGTCTGTTTTTAGGCTCGTTCAACCCAAATAAGATGGTTAGGTCTTATTTTAAAAATGCGTGCTACATACGAGTGAATTATATATCTTTGAGAGTCATTTGATGATCAATTTAAACTTTACTAGCTTATGAAAAAATTGCTTTTGTCGGTGTTTGCATTGGTTTTTGCCGCCTCGGTTTGGGGGCAAACCGGTCTGACCACTGCCGTCGATTTTACGGTAACCGACACCCAAGGCAATGTCCATAATCTGTTCGATTATTTGGACAATGGCCAAATGGTGGCTTTGTACTTTTTCTTCAATAGTTGACCTGCCTGTCAGGCTTCTGTCCCTGCGATCGAAAATGCATACCAGCATTTTGGTTGTAATTACGGCGAAGTAGTACTTCTCGCAATTAACAACGGCGATACAGATCCAGAAGTCACGGATTGGATGATACAATACGGGGGAACTTTCCCGGCTTGTAGCGGACAAGATGGTGGTGCTAACTCCGTTTGCGCCGATTATGGTGTAACGGCTTACCCGACGATGGTTTTAATCGATGTCGATAAAACCATTCTCGAACAGGATATGAGCTCCAGCAGTGCTGTAACTACAATCGAAAGTTATGGTCCGGTTGCTCAACCTTGCCAAGAACAACTCACAGCACTCTTTACCATTAACCCGGTAACCGTAGTGTTTGGAAACACAGTTAATTTTATCGATGAATCATTGGGAGATCCTATTTCTTGGAACTGGACATTTGCCGGAGGTGATCCAGCAACTTCCACTAATCAGAATGTCACCGTTCTATACGATGCCATCGGTGTTTATCCGGTTACCTTAGTCGTTTCCGATGGAACCGATACACACGAACGTACCGAATATGTTTATGTGGTCAATCCTTCGGCTCCAACACCCGATTTTGTTGCAACCGACACGGAAATCATGGTTGGCGAATCCATTAATTTCCTAGACCTAACACTCGGAAATCCAGATGAATGGAACTGGACCTTCCAAGGAGGAAGCCCCATTAGCTCTATCGATCAAAATCCAACGAGTATTACCTATAATTATCCGGGTACTTACAATGTGTATTTAACCACAACCAATGCCTGGGGTACTTCCTACAGCACAAAATATGCGTATATCACCGTGCTGGCCGAAGAACCGATAGTCGAAGTGTGCGATACCGTAACAAACTTGCTGTCGAACGATTCGCTGGTAGTGTTGCCTATCTCTCCTTGGGGAGTTGTACCGGGGAACAATTTTTACCTCTATCAAGCTTACGCCGACCGCTATGCCAACAGTGATTCCATTTACGATAAAGTGAACGGCTTGCAAGCTTGGGTCGATGTGGCCGATGCTCCTAGTGGAACGAAAGTTCGATTCATTGTGTGGTCCGGAAACACAGTTCCTACGAACGAAATAGGATCAAAAGAAGTGTTTGTTTCGAGCTTGGCTCCGAACTTTTCAAACTTCATCTATTTCGACACTCCGCTCGATGTAGCTGGAACTTTCTTTGTGGGTTATGAACTGGTTTATAATGGCCAAGGCGTATTTAGTTGCTCCATGGCTCATAACCGAGGATCCAATGGTTTGTCAACCATGTTGGTTAAAGTGAATAACAATTGGGTTCCAATGCACGAAATTCCATTATTTGCAGGATATAATACCAGCCTGGGCGTAGAACCCATCGTATGTAATACCACAGGTGCTATTATCGGCGTAGATGAAGTAGTTGTTGCTGATAAAGCTTTTGAAATTTATCCGAATCCAAGTCGTGGTCTCTTAAACGTAGCCTTCTTAGAACCCGTTTCCTCCGAATGTACCATTCAGGTTTTTGATATAAGCGGTAAACAAATTGGAGTTAAAACAGCTTTACAAGCTACCGACCGGATTCAAATTAATATGCAAGATGTTAAAGCCGGACTCTATTTCATTCGGGTTAGCGATCGAAATAAAGTGCATGCCGAGCGTATTTTGATTCAGCCCTAGTTAAGGCAAATCTTATATAACAGTATTACATGGGTGATTCTCGGGTTCGGGGATCACCCCTGTTTTTTTGAGACAAACGTTACCATGAAGCATTTCATCAGCATACGAATACTGCTGCTCATTTTCCTTTTTCAAGCGGTGGCCTGTAAGTCGCCCCAGCCTGATGGTTCTAAAATGGAGGATCCTTTTCCACATGGAACGAGTCAAATTGAATTGGCGTATGCAAAAGGATTTGAACTCTACGAAAAAGATGCTATTACGTTTATTGTAGTGAAAGATCCTTGGCAAGGTGCTGAAGAGGTCGAATTTATCTACGTCCTTTATCCCAAAGAAAACCCGAAACCTCATTTCGATTTCGAGGCACAATACATTCCTGTTCCTGTCGAATCGATGGCATGCATGTCGTCCACGCATGTCGGTTTTATGCATGCTTTGGGAAAAACTTCCCTAATTCAGGCAGTTTCCGGTACAAGGTACTTGCATCATCCTGAGTTGAAAGAAAGCATTGCTATCGGCGATTTGCGTGAGATTGGTGGCGAAGGAGGTCTAAATTGGGAAGTAATGATTGAAGTTAATCCCGATTTGCTCTTTAGTTATGGTGTCGGGAGCGAAGTTTCTGCCATTTCTGCTAAAATACAGGAGTTGGGAATGAATGATTTTATGGTGGCCGACTACCTTGAAACGCATCCCTTAGGGAAGGCCGAATGGATTAAGGCTTTAGCTCCATTCGTTCAGGAAGAAGCAACAGCAAAGCAGTTATTCGATTCTATCCAGGTTGCATACGAAGCTGTAAGAGAAAACAATACCCGGTTTCAGCATAAACCGAGAGTCCTTACTGGATTACCGTGGAAGGAAGTGTGGTACTTACCCGGGATGGATTCCTACCTGGCCCATTTTATTGCCGATGCCGGAGGGAATTATGTCTGGTCGCATTGGACAAAACGCGAACCGCAAGCATTATCGCTTGAGACTGTTTACTTAAAAGCAGCCGATGCCGATATTTGGATTAACTCAGGATTTGCTCAAAGTTTAGAAGAAATTTTATCGATCGACTCTCGACTTGGCGATTTTAAATCCTTCCGCGAAGGAAAGGTCTTTAATAATAATAAACGACAGAATGAGGCAGGTGGAAATGATTACTGGGAGACCGGAATCCTTGAGCCTCACCGCATTTTGCTTGAATTAACGGCAATTCTTCATCCTTCCGATAGTCTCCAAATTGATTTTAAATACTATCAGCGGCTCGTTTCCTTGAAGCTGTAATCGCCGGGCTTAATCTTCATTCGAGTGGGTAACAATTGCGAAGCATCGCCTCCATGACGAATAATGTCGCGCACAATGCTGCTCGTTACCATGGTGTGTTCCGGCAGCGTTAAGAGAAAGGCCGATTCAATTTGAGGAGCTAAGGTTTTGTTTACCTGTGCAATTGCTCGTTCGTATTCAAAATCGGCCGAGGTTCGCAAACCTCGCAGAATAAACTGAGCCTCTACCTTCCGACAATAATCGATGGTTAGCATCTGATAGGCATCGACCTGAATACGCGGATAATCCTTAAACACATCTTTAATCCATTGAATTCGCTGGTCGATAGGGAAAAATCCCGGTTTATTTGAATTATAGCCTATCGCTATGATAATCTCATCGAATAAATCTAATCCCCGAAGTACGATGGATTCATGGCCAATCGTAAATGGATCGAACGATCCGGGGAATACAGCTCTTTTCATGATTTCGGGTATTCGTTAATCGCTTTAAATGGGTGCCAACCCTGTTGTCTTTGGCCAATTGGTTGTCCAACTGCTATGGCATGAACAAAGTAAAGAAAGATTCAGTATTAAATTCTCCCGCTTCATTCCTTCCGGTTGGCCAACAAGAAACATGACTTAGCGTATTACGCCGGAGCCAATTAATTCTTCATTTTCGTACCACGCAGCAAACTGACCGGATGCAATTCCTCTCTGATGTTGCTCAAAATGAAGGTATAAGCCATCCTCCAAGCAATGAATCCGGGCATTTTGTAGTTCTTGTCGGTATCGGATACGCACCTGGTATTCTGCCGACTCTCCAACGTGCAATCTTCTATCCGGTCGCACCCAATGAGCATCTGATGCTTCAATCTTGAGAGCCCGTCGGTTTAAACCCGGATGATCGTGCCCTTGACCAACATAAACCACGTTCAATTCGGTGTCGGTGGCAATTACAAACAAAGGTTCAGCTTTCCCTCCAACGTTCAAGCCTTTTCGCTGTCCGATGGTGAAAAAGTGTGCCCCTCGGTGCTCGCCCACAACTTCGCCATCTTTAGGAAGATAATGGTAAGGGCGACAAATTTTTTGCAAGGCATCCTCTCCCGGTCGATCCACTTCGAAGGGAAGATCTTTTCGTTTGCCATAAAACCATGTGTCTTTCGCTATTTCTACAATACGACCTTTCTTAACACTCAGTTGTTGTTGCAGGAAGGTGGGCAAATCTACCTTCCCGATGAAACAAATTCCTTGACTATCCTTACGCTCGGCAGTAGCCAATTCCATCTTAGCTGCAATGGCCCTAACTTCCGATTTTTGTAAATGCCCAATCGGGAATAGCGCTGTTTTTAATTGCTCCTGATTAAGTTGACAAAGAAAATAGCTCTGGTCTTTGTTCGGATCTTTTCCAGCTAAAAGCCGATAATAAGTTCCCGACGGAGTTTCGATTTCGTCCTTTCGGCAATAATGGCCGGTAGCAACATAATCGACTCCAAATTCGAGGGCTACTTTCCAGAATACATCGAATTTGATTTCTCGATTACAGAGCACGTCTGGATTAGGAGTCCGCCCTGCCTCGTATTCGCTAAACATATAATCAACCACTCGTTGCTTGTATTCCGAACTTAAATCGACCAAATGAAAAGGAATGTCGAGTTTCTTCGCAACAAGTTTGGCAAAAACAATGTCGTCGTGCGAGGGGCAATCGCCTGCTAAAAGACCTTCGGTATCGTGCCAGTTTTGCATGTAAATGCCAATGAGCTCGTAGCCTTGCTCTTTGAGCAGATAAGCTGCTACGCTGCTATCGACACCTCCCGATAATCCTACCGCTACTTTCTTTTTCAAGCTTAAGCCTTCATTTTTTGTTGAACAATGCTCAAAATTACTGTTTCCAGATGTTGAGCTTTTTCTACCATTTCAGCACCTTTCCCCATCACCGCTTCTACATAGGCTTTATCTTCCAGGTCGCCTGAATTAATTTGAACATTCAGGAAAGCTCCCATTACAGCCGAACGGGCAGCGAGTGCTCCTACTCCAGCATCCGAGACGGAATTGGGGTTTCCGTGTTCAGCCATGGCGTGCATTACTTCCATCGATCCTAGGGCTAGTTCCATTACGCGGAAAGGGATTTCAATGGCATTTTTTGTGGCTGCTTGAATGGCTTCTTTGCGCAAGGAAGCTTCCGTTTCGTTCGATTTAGACATCCCAAATGCCTCCATAATTTGATTAAAGGCTTGCGTGTCGGCATCGACCATGCGCAGTAATTCGTCGTGGAAATACTTGCCTTTTTCGGCCCATTGGCTAAACTCCTCCCAGCGCTGATCCCAACCACGTTTATGCGAGGATAAATTAGCAACCATGGTTCCTAACGCAGCGCCCATGGCTCCCATATAGGCCGAAATAGATCCTCCGCCGGGGGCTGGCGATTCGGAGGCTGTTTCGTGCACAAATGCCTTCAGATTCAGATCGATGAGTTTCTTCCCACCTTCCTTCTCTGCCATGATGTATTCGATGATTTTCTTTTGTGGGTCGAATGGTCCCAATTCATCTAATCCGAGCGACTTAACAGCGATTTTGATAATTTCTTCGTCCGAGATTCCGAGCGATCGCTCTTGTTTGCGAAGGAAGTATTTACCTGCATCGAGCATGGCTTGCAAAGGGACTACTCCAACCAGCTCGGAGCCGGTAACACGCAGGCCGCGTGCATTGGCTCGCTCATAAACAGCTTCATAGGCCTGATGCATGCTGGTTACGCCAATGTCGGTGAGGTTCATCGAAATTTGAGCAACGCCGTATTCTTCAATAAACCATCCAATTGCCTTCACCGATTTTAACATGCCAGGCTCCCACACCTTGTTCCCTTTCTCATCCAAAACAATCTTTCCCGTAACAGGATCGCCTTCGCGCTTTACGCGACCTCGCTCACGTACATCGAAGGCAATGGCATTCGCTCTACGAGTGGAGGTAGTATTCAGGTTGACATTGTAGGCAATTAAGAAATTTCTGGCTCCAATAGCAGTTGCACCCGATTTGGCTACTTCTTCGTTCCAGCTCGACGGACCATAATCGGGTTTCCATTCGGTGCTCGTTATGCGATTCGGGAGGGCTTCGTATTCACCGGCGCGGCAGTTTGCCAGGTTTTTCCGAACCGCTTGTTTGGCTGCCGACTCATAGGCATATACCGGAATAGTCAATTCACGTCCAACCCGCTCGGCTAAACGATGGGCATAGGCAGCGGTTTCTTCCATGCTGATGCCGGAAATGGGAATAAGCGGACAAACATCGGTGGCTCCGAACCGAGGATGTTCTCCTTTGTGGTGCCGCATATCAATGAGTTCCTTAGCTTTTTTAATAGCCTTAAAAGCGGCTTCGATTACCTGCTCAGGATTGCCAACCATGGTAACTACCGTGCGGTTCGTTGCTTTTCCGGGATCGACATCGATTAGACTTACTCCCTCGGTACTGCTAATTTCGGCGGTAATTTGCTGAATGATACGCATATCATTCCCTTCGGAAAAATTCGGAACACATTCAATTAGTTGCATAGAAGATAGGTTTAAGTTTAAGAATTTATTGGGTGTGAATAATCACGACAAAGGTAATGAATGCACTTGTTTATTGAGCTCAACGATGCTGTGCATCGACCTCGATTTAGAGGGTGCTTTGCAGCAGGTCGGACGGTGAAATGGGAACTACTCCTGCCTGCGTGCAAACCAGTGATCCACCTAAATTGGCTAACTCGGCTGCGTCGGCTAGGTTAAACTCCTGACTCAAGGCCAAGGCCAGCAGAGAAATAACCGTGTCGCCGGCTCCCGATACGTCGGCGATACGAATGGGATGGGCAGGAAAATGAACATAATCCTCTTTGGTACAGGCAAATATCCCTTTCTCCGATAAGGTAACCACCATGATCTCGATTTGCTGATCGGCCATAAACCGTTTCGAAATCTGATGAAGCGTGGTCAAATCTTCGGTCCAAAAATCGAGTTTAAGCCCTTCTTTCAGTTCTTTTAAATTCGGCTTGAAGAGCTTAACCTCGCGATAACGAAGAAAGTTTTTCTTTTTGGGATCGACTAAAACGGGTATGTTATGCTGATGAGCCCACTGAATCACTTCTTCAATTACAACCGGAGTATTCACTCCTTTGTCGTAATCTTGAAAAATGATGGCGGCTGGTTGCTCTTCGCTGATAGCTAGATGAAGCAGTTCCAGAAAGCTTTGTTCAATTTTTTCGTTTAACGTGTGAGTTACTTCCTCATCGAATCGAAGTAATTGTTGTTTGTTGCTGATAACACGTGTTTTGACGCTGGTGGTGCGGTGACTCGATTCCAGGAGAAATTCATCTCGAATGCCTGCCTCGCGAAGCATTTCCCTGAATGCTTTCCCAGGTTGATCATCTCCAATTACGGAGCAAACAAGGGGACTTGCTCCCAGCGACTGAAGGTTCAACGCAACATTGGCGGCCCCTCCCAATCGTGACTCTTTCGACTGAATCCCAACAATAGGAATAGGAGCCTCGGGCGAAATGCGTTCTACCTTCCCAATTAAGTAAGAATCGACCATCACATCGCCAATTACCATGATTTTGGTTCCCTTTAGCCTGGCTAAAAAGTCCTCGATTACCGCTGTTTTCAAGCTTAATGATTTGTTAATTTCTTACAAAGATAGTGGCTTAAATGCGATATAGAAAGCTTGATTGAAAATACTACATTTGCCGACCAATTTTGGATCGGTAAATTCACTTAACTCTGGTATTTACCCTCCGCAAGCTATACTTTATTAAACTATTACATGACACAAGTAAGAAACATTGCCATCATTGCCCACGTGGACCATGGTAAAACTACCCTCGTCGACCGGATTTTACATCAGGTTAAGTTGTTTCGGGATAACCAACAAGTCGACGATTTAATACTGGACTCCAATGATTTGGAACGGGAACGGGGAATCACTATCCTGTCTAAAAACGTTTCGGTTCGATATAAAGACACCAAAATAAATATTATCGATACCCCGGGTCACTCCGATTTTGGTGGTGAAGTGGAGCGTGTGCTTAATATGGCCGACGCAGTTTTGCTCTTAGTCGATGCCTTTGAAGGACCTATGCCACAAACCCGATTTGTTTTGCAAAAAGCCTTACAACTTGGACTAAAACCAATCGTGGTAATCAATAAAGTGGATAAACCAAATTGTCGTCCCGACGAGGTGCACGAAATGGTTTTTGAACTGATGTTTAATCTCGATGCGACCGAAGAGCAGTTGGATTTTCCAACCGTTTATGGCTCGTCGAAAGAGGGTTGGATGGGACCCGATTACAAGACTGCTACGCAGGATGTGAGCTATTTGCTCGATGTTATCCTTGATCAGGTACAGCCTTACGATGCTCCCGAAGGTCCTTTGCAAATGCAGATTAGCTCGATCGACTTTTCTACGTATGTGGGCCGGATTGCCGTTGGACGGATCCATCGAGGCAGTCTCAAGGCTGGTCAAACTATTGGCGTAATTCGGAATGATGGTCGTATTGAAAAAACTGTCGTTAAGGAATTGTACCTGTTCGAAGGTTTAGGCAAAGAGCGCGTTAAAGTGGAAATTCCTGCTGGTGAAATATGCGCTGTTTTTGGCATTGAAGATTTCGATATTGGCGATACCATTACCGATTTGGAACATCCGGAAGCTCTGCCAAGAATCTCCATCGATGAACCGACCATGAGCATGCTCTTTACAATTAATGATTCTCCCTTTTTTGGGAAAGAAGGTGAATTTGTCACCTCCCGTCATATTCGCGAACGTTTGTTTAAAGAAACCGAAAAAAATCTTGCACTAAGGGTTCAGGAAACGGCTACAGCCGATAAATTTCTCGTTTTCGGCCGAGGAATTCTGCACCTTTCCATTTTGGTCGAAACCATGCGCCGCGAAGGCTTTGAATTTCAATTGGGCCAACCGAAAGTTATCACCAAGGAAGTGAACGGGGTTTTAATGGAGCCGGTTGAAATGCTTACCGTGCACGTGCCAGAAGAATTCAGTTCGAAAGTAATCGATTTAGTAACCCGACGTAAAGGCGATATTTTACACATCGAATCGAAAAGCGATCGTATTCACCTGGAATTCTCTATTCCGGCTCGCGGGATGATTGGCTTAACCAATCCAATTCTTACGGCCACCGAAGGTGAAGCGATTATTTCGCATCGATTCAAGGCTTACGAACCCTGGAAAGGAGATATTACCTTACGCAGAAATGGAGCGCTCATAGCTATGGAAGCTGGAAATGCTTTCGCTTATTCCATCGATAAATTGCAGGATCGTGGCAAATTCTTTATCGACCCGAACGAAGATGTGTATGTGGGTCAGGTAATTGGTGAGAATAATCGTCAGGACGACATGGTTGTTAATGTGACCAAATCGAAAAAATTAACCAACGTCCGAGCTTCAGGAACCGACGATAAAGTGAGTATTGCTCCTGCCATAAAGTTTAGCTTGGAGCAATGCATGGAATATATTGGCGAGGATGAATACGTCGAAGTGACTCCCAAGTCACTTCGACTCAGGAAGATTCTCTTGAACGAGAACGACCGCAAACGAGCCAAGTCGAAAGCATAAAAAAAAGAGCCGCAAAACTGCGGCTCTTTTTTTTATGCTTAGTTGAAGAAATTATTGAGTCACTTTGAGAACATCGGCAATGGCCTGTACAAAAGTTTCTTTCGGTAAGGCTCCTTTAGCCATTTGCGGTTGACCCGTTTTAGGGATGAATAAAATAGAGGGAATGGATTGAGTTTGAAAAACCTGAGCCAATTCTTGTTCCTTATCTACATCAACTTTATAAATCTGGATTTGACCTTTGTATTCTTTTTGAAGTTCTTCCAGAGTGGGAGCAATCATTTTACAAGGAGCACACCAATCGGCGTAGAAATCGATAATGGCCGGTAACTCCCCTTTGTATTTCCATTCGGTTTCATTCTCGTAATCGAAAATTTGCGCCTTGAACTCAGCAGTGGTCACTTTAATGATTTTCTGACCGGCTGTTTGCGAACTCTTTGTAGGTTCGTTGCTTACGGCACTGGTAACCGGTTCCGTTATTTGAGTCGATTTTTCTCCTGTTGCTTCAGGATTTTCATTCGATTGACAGGCATGCAGTCCTAAGCTTAATCCTAAGAGACCAATCATGCTGAAAGTTCTGGCTAATACGTTCATGCTGATTATTCATTAATGGTTTGTTTCCTCAGGTTCGGTAAACTGGTTGGTTCGTTCCAATCAGTTTACCGAAGCACCTTGGATAGTATTCTGTTCGATTGCTGAGGTATCAAGCTTAGGCTACTGGAGCTTCAACTTTAAGTACGTCGGCAATGGCTTTTTTAAACGTTTCCTTGGGTAATGCACCCATGGCCATTTGTGGTTGACCATCCATTGGAACAAATAATAAGGATGGAATACTTTGAATTCCGAAAATACCGGCTAACTCACGCTCAGCCTCAGTATCTACCTTGTAAATGACTATCTTATCGCCATATTCCTGCTGAAGCTCTTCCAAAATTGGAGCTACCATTTTACAGGGACTACACCAATCTGCATAAAAATCAATCATACAAGGTACACTACCTTCGTATGTCCAATCCTTATTTTTTTCCCAATTGAAAACTTTTTCCTGAAAACTCGATTTAGTTAAATGTTCTAATGCCATTTTGTTTAATAAATTTTGGTTCAAAAATAATATGTCAACGACATATTTAAATATGTATATATGTTAATTTTCAATAATAGTACCAAGGAGGTTTTTCCATTCAATTTCCTCCTTCGGAATGAAATAATTGTAATTTTGGCAGCCTTAATTCAAGAAATGTCAGGGAAAATGCAAGTAGGGGTTGACAAAAGGTCATACTCAAAAGAAACAAGAATTCAAATGTACTAAGAGCGGGCTAATTAATATGATTTTGACTAATTATCAAAGTAGTTTAACACATCCCGTTTTTCAACATGTTTCCGAAATCATTGAGAAAGATGGTCGCGAAGCTTATGTGGTGGGTGGATTTGTTCGTGATTTACTTTTAAATCGTTCGTCGAAAGATATCGACTTGGTGGTAGTAGGTAGTGGGATCCAATTGGCTGAACAGTTGGCCGCTCGTTTGGGAAAAGAATGCAAATTGGCCGTTTACAAAAATTTTGGAACGGCTTCGCTTCACTACCGCGATTGGGAAATAGAATTGGTTGGAGCGCGCAAAGAGAGCTACCAGCGAAACTCTCGCAAACCCATTGTAGAAGATGGAACCTTACAGGAAGATCAGAATCGTCGGGATTTTACCATCAATGCATTGGCGCTCGATTTACGAAAAGCGAGTTATGGTGAATTAATCGATCCTTTCGGAGGTTTGGAAGATTTGGCCCAAAAAATTATTCGAACACCCCTGGAACCGGGTATTACCTTCTCCGACGATCCGCTCCGAATGATCCGTGCTATCCGATTTGCCACCCAGCTTGGTTTCCGTATCGAAGAGAGCACCTTTGCGGCAATCAAGGAACATGCTGAACGTTTATCGATTATCAGTCAGGAACGGATTAGCGACGAATTGCATAAAATTATGATGAGTCCACGCCCATCGGTGGGTTGGAAACTCTTTGAGGAAAGTGCCCTTTTGCCTCAATTCTTTCCGGAAGTACAAGCTTTGAAAGGAGTCGATTTTGTCGATGGACGCGGACACAAGGATAACTTCTACCATACGCTCGAAGTACTCGATCGCTTAGCTGCCAACTCCGACGATTTGTGGTTGCGTTGGTCGGCTCTATTGCACGACATAGCAAAACCTCCTACCAAAAAATACTATCCCAACCAGGGCTGGACTTTTCATGGACATGAATTTCTCGGAGCCAAAATGGTCCCCCGTATTTTTAAACGACTTCGATTACCTTTAAATGAAAAGATGAAGTTCGTGCAAAAAATGGTCTTGCTACACCTGCGTCCCATTATCCTTTCGGAAGATTTTGTAACCGATTCAGCCGTGCGCAGGCTTCTCTTCGATGCCGGCGATGATATCGATTCCCTCATGACCTTAGCCGAGGCCGATATCACTTCGAAAAATGAAGCGAAAAAACAACGATACCTTAATAACTTTAAGCTTGTTCGTAAGAAACTGAAGGAAATTGAGGAGAAAGATGCTGTTCGAAACTTTCAACCTCCGGTTTCTGGCGAACTTATTATGGAAACCTTTCAGATTCAGCCATCAAGAGAGGTTGGGCAGATAAAAGATGCTATTAAAGAAGCTATTTTGGAGGGAGAAATCCGAAACGATTTCGACGAAGCCTATGCCTATATGCTGATACTCGGCGATAAGCTGGGTTTGAAGCCGGTTAAGCTAAAATGATTTTTTCATTAGACTCCTCCGACCAGTTGCCTGGCTATTAAGATCAATCCGTAACATTAAACCAGTTCAAGCTATGACAATCCAAGAACTTATCCGGGAAATAGAACAACTCGCACCACTCAACTATCAGGAATCGTACGATAATGCCGGCCTTATTATCGGAAACCGAAACGAATCCTTAACGGGAGTCCTGATTGCTTTAGATGTTACCGAAGCGGTTGTGGAAGAAGCAATACAGAAGAAACGCAATCTGATTTTGGCGCATCATCCTATCATTTTCAAAGGACTGAAGAAGTTGACCGGTTCTAATTATGTTGAGCGCATCGTTATGAAAGCTATTCGACATGGAATTGCCATTTATGCCGCGCATACGAACCTGGATAATGTGCTAAAAGGAGTTAACCATCGAATTGGCCAGAAGCTGGGTTTGGATCAGCTCCAAATCCTTTCGCCTCGACCAGACGATTTGTTGAAATTGGTGGTTTTTGTGCCTCATTCGCATGCCGATTCCCTTAAGCAAGCCATCTTCGAAGCTGGAGCCGGAACAATTGGCAAATACGATAGTTGTAGCTTTTCGGCCGAAGGGCAAGGGAGCTTTCGAGCGGGTAA
>CALGAK010000044.1 GCA_937954085.1 uncultured Bacteroidota bacterium | reverse complement strand
ACACTAGAACCTCTTTAGAATAAAATAACTACCTTCGAGCCGATATAAAAAAGTGTGATAACTAATCATCCATCCCCCATGGTTAAAGAAAAGTTAAGAGGCACGTTGAGAAACCTAATTCTCGCATACTCGAACCGATTCCTAAACAAATGGATCATCCTCCTCTACGACGTCTTCGTAGTCGGATTAATGTTCCTGCTCGCCTACTTCATCCGGCACAATTTCATCTACCACGAAATAAACCCAAACCACGTCGAAGTACAAGCCTTCTGGATAGTCCTTACCTACGGCCTCTTCTTCATGATAGGCCGCTCATTTACAGGCATTATCCGACACACCAGCTGGAACGACGCATACCGAATCGTGCGAGCCGCAGCCCTGGCTTTTGGTGTTGTGGTATTAGCTTCCATCTTCCTACACCAAACCCGATCAATTCCTAGTTTAGTGATACCCTATTCTATAGTGGTACTTCACTTTTTACTTAGTGTCTTTGCTCTCATCTCCTCCCGACTGCTCATCAAAGGCATCTTTTACAAATACATCCAGCAAGGAGAAGGGAAAAAACTCCCAGTCCTCATCTACGGTGCCGGTTCAGCAGGAATGCTCACCCGCGACGCACTCCTCAAAGACATCCATATCCCCTACTCCGTTGTCGCCTTTATCGACGATAACCCCACCAAAAACAAAAAACGACTCAACGATACACCCATCGTACCGCCAGATATTGCCCTCGATCCATCCTACATCGAAAAACACGAGGTAAAACAGCTCATCATCGCCATAAAAAACATGAGCCTCCCCTACAAACAGGAAATCATCGAACGAGCACTGCGACTTAATCTACAGGTAAAATCGGTTCCCTCCATCGAACATTGGATCAATGGTGAACTGAACACCAAGCAGGTGAAACGAGTCATGATTGAGGATTTACTGGAACGCGAACCCATCCGCCTCGATAACCAAAACATTCAACAATACCTGCTCGGCAAACGGGTCCTCATCACCGGAGCAGCCGGATCCATCGGAAGCGAAATTGCACGACAAGTACTTCGTTATCAGCCACAACAAGTACTTGTGCTCGACCAGGCGGAATCGGCCGTATACGACCTCCAGTTCGAAATCAATCATACCAAATCCTTCGGATCTAGCCGACACTTAGTCGAATACGTCATTGCCGACGTAAAAGACCAGTTCCGAATGGATCAGATCTTCGAGAAATACCGTCCGGAGATAATCTTCCACGCAGCCGCCTACAAGCACGTGCCCCTCATGGAGCAGCATCCTTACGAGGCCATCAAAGTGAACGTTTTTGGCACCAAAACCGTGGTCGATTTAGCCATCAAGCACAAGGTGAAGAAGTTCATCATGATTTCGACCGATAAAGCGGTGAATCCCACCAACATCATGGGAGCCAGCAAGCGCATTGCAGAAATCTACACCCAGAGCCGCCAAAATGGCTCTACTCAGTTCATTACCACCCGTTTTGGCAATGTAATGGGCAGCAATGGATCGGTTATCCCGCTTTTCCGCCGACAAATCGAGCAAGGAGGACCCATTACGGTCACTCACAAAGACATTATCCGCTACTTCATGACCATCCCCGAAGCCTGCAACCTCGTGTTAGAAGCAGGCGCAATGGGAAAAGGCGGGGAAATCTTCGTCTTCGACATGGGACAACCCGTTAAGATTTACGAAATGGCCAAGAAGATGGTTCAATTATCCGGATTGAATCTGGGAGTGGACATCAACATTGTCGAGACCGGCTTGCGTCCCGGCGAGAAACTCTACGAAGAGCTCCTAAGCGATAAAGAAACGACCAAGGCGACCCATCATCCGAAGATCATGATTGCCGACATCCGACCCGAGAAGCGCGGTGCAGCCGACCAGCTCATCTACGACCTCAGCGAAGCCATCGTCGAACACGAAGAATTCAAGCTCGTTAGCACCATGAAACGATACGTCCCGGAATTTGTGAGCAATAACTCGATTTACTCGCAGCTGGACAGTATTAAAGTGAAGAGTGAAAAGTGAAAAGTGAAAATCGGAGCGGAGCGGAGATCCCGATAGCGCAGCGTATCGGGAGTGAAAATCGCAGGGGAGCGGAGATCCCGAGTAGCGGAGCTGGATGGTGAACAGTGAACGACGGAAGTGAAAAGTGAAAAGTGTTCTTTTCGCAATCTTAACGTGTTTAATTAAAGAACCCTAGCTTATAGCTAAAAGCAAAAATCTCTGCGAACTTTGCGGGTCCTTTGCGAACTTTGCGAGAACCTTAGCGTTCTTTT
>CALGAK010000043.1 GCA_937954085.1 uncultured Bacteroidota bacterium | reverse complement strand
TTTTCTAAGCCTTTCCACCGATTCTGATTAACTAAATCCACCTCATTTAGGAAAGGATTGGACTGAACGAATTGTTGTTGTTCTGCGAGTTGCTGCTTGAGCAGACTTTTGATTTCTGAAATGCTCAGCTCCACGGCGGATGTTTCCGGCAAGGTACTCAAATGGATTTTAACCTCTTCAATAGTAGCTAATAGCGCATTTCGTTTAGTCTGGATTTCAATTGCTTTGGACTTTGTTTCAACTCCCAATGCCTGTTTAAATTCGGCAAAAGTCTGCTGAGCCTGTTGATACTCACGAGCAATTTGATCCACCCGTTCTCCTCCTCCCGGGACAATACGTATCAACTCTTTTCCATCCATTGTTATCGTGGAAGGCTTAGTCAGGAGAGTTTTGCCCTTAAAGTGAACTCCATCGATGATAATTGGAGATTCGGTTAAAATCTCAACTTCCGTTGCTATCGATTCCAGTACCGATTTCTTCTCATTGATACTTGCCTCAAGCTGGTTCCAAGTATCCAGTTCAATTTGACTAAGATCAGGAAGCTCAGCTAATTCCTTCAACTGATTCCTGCGTTTTTCTTCCCATTGATGAATTTGGTTCAGTTTCTCTTGATAATCGACCAATTCCCGTTCTTTCACTTGAATTTCATTGTTCATCTTCCAAAGCTTCCATTCAAGCTTTAATTTTTCCTCTTCCTCTTCGAGCTTTCGAAGCGCTTTCTTGTTTTCTAATTGGAGTTTTTGGATAGTTTCAGTTTGGGAGTTTATTGCATCCAGTTGATTCTGTATGGGAAGAGCTGCTTGCTGGTTTGCTTGAAAAGCCTCTTCCCATTCGCTAATTTCTTTAAGCTGCTTGTCGATGGAGTCTAACTTTCGTGCAATGGTAGTTAGGTTATCTGTTTCAGCCTGATATTGATTTCTAATTAGTTCTAATTCAGCCCGTTTTTCCTGATTCGCTTCGTGCTCCTGTTTTAGCGTTGCCAATTCTTTACGAACACGCTCTAACTCGGCTGTATTCATGACAAAACTGGTCGAATATTCCTCCAATTGGGTAACTTCTTTTTGAAGATTTTCAAGCCTAGCTCTTGAATTTGCGAGTTCATTTTCGGCTACGGCTTGTTTGGATCCTGCTTTAAATTTAGCCCCTTGGTTAACGTAAATGCTTTTTGTCAAGGCTTCGATTTGTTCACCAATTGCCTGATCGGTTTCGGACGCCATAGCAACTGCTACCCCATTTTTCTGAAGCTGTGCAATCATTTTAGCTTGTTGAGCAGCCAAGGATGCGCTTGGATTGGTTCCCGCAGTTCCTTGCCAAACCCATAAATGAGCCCACTCTCCGCGTGCACTAGCATGACTTCCGGTTGGGGCATAAGAGGCCAAGAGTTGGCCTAGTTTCTCTTCAGCTTCATCGCCTTTCAAGACAGTCGTACCATCGTGAAGCGTGCAGAAGTTACCTCTAAGAAATTGTTTTTTAAGTGTATAAGTCATTTCACCGATTTGGAAAACCAGTTCTATTGAAGGACTGTGATCTGAATCGATGGACTGAAGTGCCTGGAGCTCCTTGGAGTTGCCTTTGTGTTTAAAAAACAAAGCAGCATGGATCGCTTCTGCTAGGGTGCTTTTCCCAGATTCATTTTCACCTCCAATTAAAATGAGGTTTCCCGTGAAATCAAGGCTCAATTCCTGATGTATTTTAAAATGCGAAAGTTTAATGGACTTCAGAATCATGAGCTATTCTCCTTTAGTTAAGAAATACAATCGCTTTAAGGCTTCCTGCGCCAAATCAGACTGTTTACCATCTTTATTCAAGTCAGTCACGATGCGTTGTGCCACTCTTGCAATTAAGGGATTCGATTCCGAACGAATAAGGCTATCTAATTCATCCTGATTGGGATTTAACTGAACTTGGTTATCGAGCTTAACTCGAATGAGTCGAGCCTGATAAGTTTCAATGATGGATTGCAACGTATTCATCTCGTTCAAGCTTAAGCTGCCAGTAAGTCGAAGCAATAATAAATCGCTTCCAATCCGGTTTCCTAACACACTATCCAGTTTTGTTTGAAAGGATGAGAGCGCATCATCGCCAGCGAAATGATAATCCACTATTTGCCAAATTATTGCCCCTGTCGAATGTATTTTAACCTTAGGAGTTCGGCCTCTTTGCACCTCGACAACTAAGCTATTCCCTTGCTGATGCTGCTCGCCTTTCGGAAAGCGATCGGGTTCGGGTGTACCTGAATACCAGGCCTTTTCGTTGATTTTTTTTGTACCATGCCAATCGCCTAGAGCGATGTAATCTAATTGATCCAACGGCAAACGGGTCAAATCAATAATATTGCCGGCACTTCCATCTTCCTCTTCGTCGGAAAAAGTTTCTGATCCAAAGGTGGTAATGGATCCATGTGCTAGAACGATTCGAGGTTTATCAGCGGGCAGATTATCATACACATCGTTAGCATCACGAAGCCATTGCGACAAGTCGGTGTTTTCGTGTTTTCGCAGCAAGGGACAAGGGAGTAATATAGCCTCTTCAATTTCGACTGGCTTTGGTTCAAGAAGGATGTTTAGGTTTGGAGCTAAACTATTTTTTTCCTGAATAAAGTATGGATTATGCCAGATGCCCCCAAAAGCACCGTGGTCATGGTTCCCCGGTATGATGTAAACCGGCACATTCACCTTACCAATTGCTCCTAATGCTTTTGAGATAACCGACTTTGAAGGCGTTGCTGAGTCCCATAAATCGCCAGCAACCACTACAAAAGAGGCCTTAACCTTCTCAGCTAATGCAGCTATTCTTTCAATGGCATGAATTCTGGCCTCCGATAATTGGGCTTGCTTGGTCGCCTCTTCTACTCCTCTAAAAGGTTTTCCTATTTGCCAGTCGGCCGTATGGATGAAGGTTATGGGCATATTACGGTGTTTTTAATTCACTTTAAAGCTAGTTCAATGTAGCCTTATTAGTGTTCTATTATTCTTTTAATGCTTCCTGTTAATTGTTAAAACTATCATATCTATTCTCAAATTCAAATAAGATTATTTGATAAAGTTCAATGGGCGATTTGTTTGCTATTATATTGATGAACTCATCGATGGGCGATTTCCAAAGCATTCCAGACCTGGGATTGTATAATTCAATCTTCTTAATCGGATAAGGTTGATCCGATGCATGATTCAATGCTAAGTAGATAAGCAATTGCCTGAAGTCTTCCGGGTTAAAAGGTTTACGAATAGAGGAGTACAGTCCGGCCTTAATTTCGACCAGACTGTCTCCTACTAACAAATCGCCCCTGCAATTTGGCATAAATCCATAACCCGGAAAGAAAGGATCAGTAACGACCTTATTCGGATACCGGTTGATAATATTAAGAGCCTGTTCCTGAACAATTTGATTTATTTCGTCGCTTCCATGTATATATCTTATAACAGTGTCCTCGTGGTATTTCCGGTAGAAGTATCTCACAATTGGATATGCGTTATCGATCGATTCGCTTACTGGAGTAGAGGGATTTTGCAATAAGGCTTTATAATGAATAAAAGCGATAATATTGGTTAACCCACGCATATCTGCAGTCTCGATGGTTTCAATATGAGGATGGATTTTTTCTCCGAGTACGGCAGACGAGCTGTAATAATCCGAGAAAAACGGGAGGTGCATCATCCAGAATGGACCAAATGAGCGGCTAAATTTCTTCTCTGAAATCATAGCGGTAACCTTTTCATCGGATTCAAATAACTTCGCTCAATCGCCCATGCATTCACCAGTTCGTCCATGGCATTCTGTTGCAATTTTTCAACTATCGATGAATAGACCGGGTCCATAAAGACGGAGCTGGCAGCAATTAAAGCCAGACGTTCCGAATCAGTTAATTTATCCTGATTTTTCTCGATAAATTCAATTAACCAACCTTGATCGCCGCGGTTAATTATTGCATACAAAGCATTAACCCTCACTAAATGAGCCGATCGATTTGTTGAATGCATTGCATCAATCAACACATCACGAATTATAGTCAACGATCGAAATTGATTCGAAAGCGATAAGACTCGTAAAGCGTAGGCTCGATTATTTGCCGTTTGAATCAAGTAGGAATCCGACTCGAAAAGTTCAGCGACGAATTGCATAAAACTTTCTCGGTTCTCTTCCGGCGTACGATGAAGATTACGTAGCGCATATTGCATGGTGATAGGGAAAAGCGGATAAAGCTGATCGATATGCTGCTGAATTAGGGCAAACACGTCCTTTTGGTGATCATCATCGATTCCTTTCATTACTCTAAAGATTCGCTTCGTTAATGAAAGATCGACTTTGCCTTTAGAGCATTCGTACTCGAGCAATCGCAATAAACGGAATGAATCTTCACTTCGATAAAAATTGACTAAACTCTCATCGGCCATAACCGAATAAGGATCTAGTGTTAATTGATTTAGAAAAATTTTGATAGAATTATTGGATTCCTCTCCTTGTTCGGGATGTAATTCGTGCTCTTGCTTTAAAAGCGTGGTTAAATGCATGGATGAATAAAAAGCCGTTTTATGTTTGGCCAGATTCAATTGATAGTTGCTCGCAAGCTCTTCCTGTATTATATGCAATGTTTTGCGTGCAGCATTGTAATTGGGGGTAAAAACGTAAAAATCATCCACAAAGCGGATAAAATCAATTCCTTGACTTGTAAGGAAACGATCGAAGGGAATAAAGAATGCTTCTGCTAGGATTCTAGAGGCATTACCTCCTACCGGTAAGCCAACGGAAACACCTCCCATAATGGTTTTCAGCAATTTTAAAATAGAATTAACCAACGATTCATCTTGTTGTAAATCGTAGATTAAGATCCTTTTTAGTCTATCGTGTTGAATGCTACCATAAAAATTGGCAATATCGAAACTAATTACCTGATAGCCTTTGCGGCATTTCCAACCTAAAAAACTGCGAAACTCATTCCAGTTTATTTCGGCATTAAACAGTGCTCCAATTGATTCTCGATATTTGTATCGATAGGAAAAAACTTGATTCTTTTTGGGCGATATTCGCAGAGGTTCGAGCTTTTCCGCTAATTCGATGGCTAACGACAACCAAAGCGCATTTAACACAGGATCGATAAAACTGGCCTGACGATATCCATAATATCCAAGCGGAATACTCGTATGCACTACCTTGCCTTCTAACTCGCCGGTTCCATTGGCGAAGGATT
>CALGAK010000042.1 GCA_937954085.1 uncultured Bacteroidota bacterium | reverse complement strand
AAACCCGGTTTGAATGCATTTGGTTCTTGTGCCTACGAAAATAAAAAAAGCCTTGACAGTAATGCCAAGGCTTTAAAAAAGTAGGTCAAAAAATATTATTGTGCTGCAAATACACCACGCATTTCAATTTCAAAGAAGGGATCTGTGTAAGAGACTTCTAAAGTGGACTCATTCAAAGTAATAATGGTATAAACCATAGTGAGGCCATCAGAAACGGTAGTTAGCTCTGTTTCATCAGCATTGAACGACCAAGTTCCTTCCTCTACAATTTGTGGATTTTCTGGATCGCATTTGGTTGCGCCTTCGTCAACTTGATAGTTACCATCCTCGAAATAGGTGGTAAGGTCATCTGCGTCGCATTCATCAAAGTCACCAATCACATCAACATTCTCAATGTAAATATGAGTTGCTTTCCATGATTGAGCGGTTAATAATTCGGTTTTTGTTTTGTCATCCTCGCTTGAGCAAGCGGCAAAAATGAACATACCTGCAAAAAGCAATGCAGATAATTTCATCCAATTTGTTTTCATTTGAATTTGGTGTTAATTGTTAAAGAATGTGCGAAGCTAACTATTTTCAGTTTTTATGCAAGAGGTCGAGCCCGTTTTGAACTAATAATTCGAACTGGGAGCCTTTATCTTTCCAAGCATTCAAATAATGATATACTTCTTTATTTAAACTAGCTAATTCAGGACGATTTTGCGATAATTCATAGATTTCCAGTGCACATAACCAATCGTTGGGATGATTAGCAACGAGTTCGCTAAAAATAGTATTGAGTTGCCTTGAATCTTCATTTCCTTCTCGGATATCTCTTACTTTTTGGTAGAGACGATGAAGCGCTTTATCCTGCTCTGAATAATGAATCTTGTGAGTTTTTTCTTCCGGAACCGGATAGGTTAATTCGAAAGCCCGTGCATCCGCCGGTCCGGCATATCCAGCAAATATACTAGCACCTACAGCCATGTCGAAGGTTCCCCATTCAGGTTGGAAGAGGACTTGCTCTTCCAAATTCACCACACAATCATCAAAACTGATTAAGATTAAGTGACCGCCCTCCCATATCAATGAACGTAGGATGCCTTTAACCCGAACACCCGATTCAAATTCCAGCAAGCATTCGCGACCAGCTTCCAACCCTAAATTCTTCAATTCGGCTTGATCCATCATTTCGAGTGGGGTGGCAATTCCCTTAAGTTTACCAACTGGCGATGAAAAACCGTGGGCATGATAATCCTTGCCGTGACCAATGAGCTCTTTGTCCTGAAAAGATAATTGACAAGGTCCGGAGAACTGTACATAACTCAATTCTCCCTGGTGTTCGAAATAGTCGATGAGAACACCCGAAACTTGAAGGCCACTGGAGTAATTTAGCGTTGCAACTGCGCCGGAATTTTTGGCCTTGAGGGCTGCATCCAATCCTCCTCGTGTTAGCCCCATTTGGGCAGCAAACTCCATGAGCACACGAGTGAGATGTTTAAAACTAGGAGACACAAAGAGTTGTGGCTGTTCTTCGGTAATATCGAAAGCAACTGAGGCTGCTTCAATGGTATAGGGTCGCTTTTCTACCTTTGGTTGTAAACAATTAAAGCTTTCGGAAATCGACGATAGTAATCCAGCTCCATAGATTTGCGGATTGGTTAAATCGCCAATCAAGCCATATTCAACGGTCCACCAATGCAAGTTTCGGATTTTTGCCATTTCCGAAGGCTCTCCCATGGATTGTTCAATGCTTGCTAAGCGTTTATTAGCCTCTTCAATATCGCTTGCCGGAGTGTAAGGATCTGCCTTTAAAATTGATAAATGCCTGATTGCTTCGTAAAGCTCATAATCTTTCTTGGATTGAAAAGCTTTCGACCCAATCTCACCAAACAATCGGAGGTATTCCGCATACTCCGGATCGGCAATGATGGGAGCATGCCCGGCTGCTTCGTGAATGATATCGGGAGCCGGAGTATATCCGATTTGATCGATCGGACGTATATCTGCTGCAATGACCAAGACTTTGTATGCCTGAAACTCCATAAAGGCAGACGGTGGAATAAACCCATCAACGGCAACAACACCCCAACCAATCTTCTCCATAATGGCATTCATTTCAGCAACATTGGGGATTCGATCCACACTTATTCCGGTCGATTTTAATCCTTCCAGATAAGCATGATGCGCCACCTTACTGAGATAACGAACATTTTGACGCATTACGTAGCGCCACAAAGCATGATCTTGTGGAGTGTAATTTTCGTAATGCTGATCGACAATCAGTTCTTTAAGGTGATCGGGCAATTGCTGGACGGCAGAGTTCGAATACATAAACCGAATGAATTAAGAATGAGTTAATAACAAGAGCAT
>CALGAK010000041.1 GCA_937954085.1 uncultured Bacteroidota bacterium | reverse complement strand
TGTTTTTCACGACCGTAGAATAAGTCTCTAACATCGAGGTAAAGCGGTTCTCCGTTTGCACCAATTTCTTTGGTACGGTCGAGAACAGCAATGCGCTCCACGCTTTCGGGGAATACCTGGAAGAAATACTTAGCAGAGAAAGGACGATACAGGTGTACACTGATAAGTCCAACCTTTTCCCCT
Source organism: uncultured Bacteroidota bacterium (assembly GCA_937954085.1). Taxonomy (GTDB): domain Bacteria; phylum Bacteroidota; class Bacteroidia; order Bacteroidales; family M50B96; genus M50B96. Next base: position 74,819 of record CALGAK010000041.1, on the reverse strand, counting down.
TGAGCAAGTTTATAATCGATCACTTCCTGAATGGTTTCGGTAACCGAACCCATAGCAATGATTATATCGGTTGCATCGGGAGCACCGTAATAGGTGAATGGATGATATTCACGTCCGGTTAATTTGGAAATTTGCTGCATGTAGTCTTCGACCAAATCGGGTATTGGTTCGTAGAATTTATTGGCAGCTTCGCGAGCTTGGAAGTAGATATCCGGATTTTGAGCCGTACCACGAGTAAGTGGTTTCTCAGGATTCAATGCATTTTCGCGGAATGCTTGGACAGCATCCATATCGAGCATGTCTTTGAGTGCATCGAGGTCGGGTGCTTCTACCTTCTGAATTTCGTGCGAGGTGCGGAAACCATCGAAGAAATGGAGGAAAGGAACGCGCGATTTGATGGCAGCCAAGTGAGCGATTGGAGCCAAATCCATTACTTGCTGAACGCTACCGGTGGCCAGCATAGCAAAACCCGATTGGCGGGTTGACATAACATCGGAATGATCGCCAAAAATCGAGAGCGCCTGAGCCGCTAAGGAACGTGCACTAACGTGGAAAACTCCGGGAAGAAGCTCACCCGAAATTTTGTACATATTGGGAATCATGAGCAATAGACCTTGCGAAGCGGTGTATGTACTGGTTAAAGCACCCGATTGCAACGCACCATGAACCGCACCGGCAGCACCGGCTTCCGACTGCATTTCTTCAATGTGAACAGTTTCACCAAAAATATTTTTCTTTCCATGGGCAGCCCATTCGTCGATATTTTCGGCCATATTAGACGAAGGGGTGATGGGATAAATACAGGCTACCTCGCTGAACATATAGGCTACATACGAAGCCGCGTAGTTACCATCACAGGTAATGAAATTTTTCTTTTTCGACATATTGATTCGTTTTAAGTAGATTCTTAAGTTCAATGGACCGAAATCGTTTGCGTAGCATTTTCGAAAGAGCTAAACAAGCAGACTTTTCGGGCTTTTGAGCTAATTTTTTACCGCAAACAAAATTAGAACTTAAACTAAGAGTCTTAAAGCGAACCAATATATTTTACAGCATTTCAGCTTATTCAGTTTGATTACAAATTATCACAATTGAACGATTAAAACCTCGGTTTTATCGGCTCTTCGAACATCGACTGTGATAATTTCGCCGGTTTTCAGCTGCTTGAGTCGTACCATGTAATCGTTAATGTTTTGTATGGGCTTTCCTTCGATGGCAGTGATCACATCGCCCTTCAGCATGCCCGCTTTAAAGGCAGGCCCACCCTCGCGCACATAATCGACTCCGAGCCCTTCGTTTGAGGAGGAGGTAAAATCGGGCATAATCCCTAAAGTAACTTTATAATTGCGTCCGCTGTGTCCACGCTCTTTCGGACCAGCTTCCTGAAACTGAAGGGGTTTGCCATATTCATTGAGTTTCTTGATTAAGCTGAAAGTATAATGGAGTACGTGGGTAGCCCCTTGAGGATTAATCTTGGACACATGGTCGCGAGCAGTGTGATAGTCTGGATGTGCTCCGGTCGAAATAAAAAACACGGGAATATCTTTTACATAAAATGAGGCATGGTCGCTCGCTCCAAAGCCTTCGGGAGAGAAACTGGTGCGAAGTTCCTGCACTCCCTCTAAACTCTTCAAAATTGAATCAGATTCGACCGATGTTCCGGTTCCTCCAATGGCAATAGAGCGTGTGGTTGTATCCAATCGACCAATCATATCAAAATTGATCATGGAATGGACTACTCCAACGGATTCAGGAAGATTTTCCACAAAATATTTTGAACCGAGCAAACCCAGTTCTTCGGCACCAAATGCAGCAACTACGAGCGGATAGTGTAAGCTATCGCGATAGGTTTGCAAGCGTCCGGCTAACTCAATAATTCCGGCAACTCCCGAGGCATTGTCGTCGGCACCGTAGTGAACGGCCAAACTATCCGGATGGCGTGAACCCGAACCAGGACCACCCATGCCTAAATGGTCGTAGTGAGCACCTAGCACGATACAAGTATCAAATTCGGTTTTCCCGGCAGGTAAAATACCGGCTACCACATTGTAAGTAAGTGCCTTATTTAGATTCAAATTAATCTCAATATCGATGGTTTCGCCCTGCAACAGCCGACTATTGGGCGTTCCCTCCCAAAGTGCATCTTCAAGTTGAGCTAGGGTAATGGATTCAGGCATTTGAGCTAGAAGAGCTTCGGCCAAACTACGGGTAATTTGAATAGCGGGGATACCTATATTACTTGCGGATTTATCGAATACTAAAGGAATTAAGTCATCGTCGGGTGAGGCCGACTGGGTATTAACCAGAAGAACTCCTGCGGCTCCTTTCTCTTTGGCTGCCAGCACCTTGGAACGATCGTCGGTATAGGCTTCGAAACGACTTTCCCGTTGTTTCATATCCGGATCGCCCCGGAAAAGCAACACCCATTTTCCAGTTACCTCGGAGTAGGGTTCATAATCGGACCACTTGAGTTCCTCGTCGTTTACCTCTATTCCGAAACCAGCATAAACCCAAGGGGCTGTAGCTTTACCACTTCCACTGTAAGCCAGAGGAATAAAATCGACTTCCAGTTCTGCTTTAAGCTCTCCGGATTGGATTCGATTGGTATCGCCCAATTCAATTCCGGCTAAGACTTCGAAGCGCTGAAATCCTTCTTCGGCCAACAATTCCAACCCATAGGCTTTGAATTGCTCCCGAATGTAAGATGCAGACAAGGAATCACCGGAAGTTCCGGGATAACGGCCAGCTAATTCTTCCGAAGCCAAGTATTCTACGTGCGATTGAAACTCTTCGGCGGTGATAGCCGGATTTTTAGGGGTAGTGCAAAAACTCAAAAAGAGAGCTGATAGCATCAGCCCAACGAACTTAATACGAATCATGAATTGAACTTTTATAAAGAAGTATACGAGAAACAACAGTCAATTTAGGACCGAAACACCTAAGAGATAAGAAACTAATAATCAACAGGTTGAACAAAAACTTCCTATTAGAAATAAAACTTAGAATTACACTATGCACAACGAGAAGCTAACTTTCCTCAACTTTTCGAACGTACAACTGTCCGGCTTCAAAACGAACTACTTCAATTTCGTCGCCTTTATTGATGAAATTATAAAGAGAGACGGCATCGAATAGTTCATTGTTAACTAAAACTTTTCCGGAGGGACGCAGCACTGAATGAGCGACCCCGCGATGTCCGACCAAATCGGCATAATGGGTATCCACACTCACGTAGCCTTCCGACAATTTTTGGTCGGCTTTCAGCACGAGTGCATCGAACATTCTGGAATTTGTTGTCAATATTCGTTTGGTAAGCCAAATTGACAAGACGATTGACAGGAAAAAAGAAACCACAACTACGACTAGCGCTTCGAGGACCGGGCTCAGGTCGGGGAATCCGTATTCAAAGTCGAGCGTTTCGACCATGCTTAATGTCAGACCAACAATCATTAGAATAATACCGCTAATCCCTGCCACTCCGAAGCCTGGGATGGCAAATATTTCGACGGCAATCAGCACAAAGCCCAGGATGAATAGAATGATTTCCCAGTTTTCGGCAAGGCCTTCCAGATACAGTGGCGCAAAATAGAGGATAGCAGCGGTAAGAGCAGCGGCAGATGGAAATCCGATTCCCGGGCTTTGCAATTCAAAATAAATTCCGCCCAGAATTAGCATAATGAGGATACCTGAGACAACCGGATTGATTAAAAAATCGATCATCTTTTCGGTGGTATTTGGCACATACTCCTGAATGGTGTAGTTAGATACACCAGCCAGCTGCATTACTTCGTCGATATTTTTCGCTTCGCCTTCGCAAAAGCCATATCGGATGGCTTCTTGCGTAGTAAAAGTGAGTACTTTCCCCGAATCGGATACCTGTGGAACTTCGATGGAAGGATCGACCATTGCTTCGGCTATGGCCGGGTCGCGTTTCCAGCGATAGGTCGTGTCGGTTCCGTTAATGAGCGTATCTTTTCCGTGCGATTCAGCCGTGGAACGCATCATGGAACGCATAAACGATTGAAATTTATCCGGAACCACTTCCCCACTCTGATTAACAACTGTTGCGGCGCCGATATTAGCACCAGGGCGCATATAAATTCGGTCGCACGCAATCGAGATAAGCGCTCCCGCCGAAGCAGCATTATTGTCGATAAAAACCCAAACCGGTGTTTCGGAATTGAGGATTTTAGTCCGCATTGAATCAGCTGCATCCACCAGGCCACCGTATGTATTCATGTGCAACAAAATGAGGTCGGAGTTCGCTTTTTCAGCCTCTTCGAATCCCACTTGCAAGTGCCTCCATGTGGGAGGACCAATTTCTTGTTTGATGTTGATTTTATAAACGGCTAGCGTATCGACAGATGGGATTGTGTCGGAAGCAGCCAACTTTGTCAGCGAGGCAAGGAGGCAAATTGCCAGCAGAATCAGGTGAATTTGGAAACGCATATTTATCAGCGGGTTAAAGGTTCACAACAAAACTTATCATACTCTATTTAAAGCACTTAGCAATTCAAACGAACATAAAAACAAATGTATTGGAATTTTTGGTTCCGACTGGTCCGTCATGGATAGAATTATTCCTTCTTTCTATTTTTTTCATAAGGAACCCAAACCGTGATGATTCGGGTTGAATTGGTTTATTGGTTCCCTCCAAACCCACTGGAAACAAGATTGGATGAATAATGCTAAGGGAAAAATTCCTATTTTGGGTTGCTTTTTTTACAAACTCTGGCATGCAGCATTTAACACATTCAATCAGCTTTAGTTGCAGGAATTTTTCAAATCTCCCACCCTGTTCCAACCGTTGCAGTCGGCTAATCACTAACACCAAACGCTTATGGAATTTAAAAGAACATTCGATTTATTAGAAAATTATCGGACACGATTTCAAAATCATCCCGATGCATTAGCAGTTAAGCGAAACAAACAATGGGAACATTTTTCCGCTTCCGATTATTTGCAAAAGGTCGATGAAGTTTCCTGTGGCCTGCTTAGCTTAGGTTTTAAGCCGGGCGACAAGCTGGCTACTATTACCAACAATCGTCCGGAATGGAATTTCCTCGACATGGGAATGGCACGCATCGGGGTAATCCACGTGCCGGTCTATCCAACCATTAATGGTGGAGAATTTCAGCATATTTTAAGTCATGCCGAAGTTCGAGGAGTAATCGTGTCGGATAAATTCTTGTATCGAAAAATTAAACCGATCGCCGATGAGTTGGCCCATATCGAATTTCTTTTCACGATCGATTTGGTTGAAGAAGCCAATTCCTGGGAGATTATTTTGGACGAAGGGCGGAAAAATCTTTCAAGCCTGCTCGATAAAGTTCACGAAATAGCGGCAAGTATCAAAGAGGACGATTTGTGCTCCATTATCTACACTTCGGGAACCACCGGAGTCTCAAAGGGAGTAATGTTATCGCATAAAAACTTCATGAGTAATGCGATTTCCACAACCGATGTTCAGCCACTGGATCATCGTCATAAATTCCTAAGTTTCCTTCCTCTTTCACATGTTTACGAACGCATGATGAATTACCACTTGCAATACCTGGGTATTCGTATTTACTATGCCGAAAACATGGGAACCATCGTGGAGGACATCAAGGAAGTACATGCCGAAGGCTTGAACACGGTTCCACGATTATTAGAAAAGATTTTCGACCGCATCATTTCGAAAGGGAAAACGCTCAAAGGGTTTAAGCGAAAAATTTTCTTCTGGGCTGTTGATCTGGGGCTTCGCTACGAAGTGAATGGAGGGAATGGTTGGTTCTACAACCTTCAATTAGCCATAGCCCGAAAGTTAGTTTTCTCGAAATGGAAAGAAGCTCTAGGGAACAAAGTAGAAGTAATTGTTTCGGGAGGAGCAGCTTTGCAAGTGCGTTTGGCCAGAATTTTTTGGGCTGCCGACATAAAAGTAATCGAAGGTTATGGGTTAACGGAAACCTCGCCAGTTATAGCCGTGAATTACACCTACCCTCCAAAAATAAAATTTGGCACAGTAGGCCCTGTTATTCAAGGGATAGAAGTGAAGATTGCCGACGATGGAGAGATTCTTTGTAAGGGGCCAAGTGTGATGTTAGGATACTACAAATCGCCGGAACAAACGGCCGAAGTAATCGATTCCGATGGCTGGTTTCACACCGGCGACATTGGTACTTTCGAGGATGGGATATTTCTTAAAATTACCGACCGAAAGAAAGAGATGTTCAAAAATTCGGCAGGAAAATACATTGCACCTGCTGTAATTGAGAATAAAATGAAGGAGTCTTTCCTGATTGAGCAAGCCATGATTGTTGGGGAGAAGGAAAAATTCATTGCGGCGTTAATTGCTCCCAACTTCAATTACTTACACGATTGGTCGTCGAAAAACAAGATTCAATTTCGCGATAATCAGGAATTAGTAAAACTGCCCGAGGTACAGGAATTATTCTCGAAAGAGATAAGTGAAATTAACCGCCAATTAAGTCAAACAGAACGCATTATGAAATTCCGGATTGTTTGCGAAGATTGGACTCCGGCAGGTGGCGAACTATCGCCCACGCTCAAGTTGAGGCGGAAATTCTTGTATGCGAAGTATAATCACTTGCTGGAAGAGATTTATTCCCGTTCGGCTGAGGAAGATACCATCGACGAAGCCTTGAAGCGAGCGATGAAATCTTAGCGTTTAAGCAAGAGGTAATTTTTAAACCCACCAATGGTATTTCCACCCAGAAGGTGGTTTTCAATCCAGGATAACAACCGGTAGCGCAAGCGTTCATGCTTGTGCTTTCGGCGGTTAGGATTCGGTTTCCCTTCATACTGAAGCTGATGTTTCCAATGGAAATCGGCTATCCAGGTTTGCATCACTGCCGGATGAGTCCCCTCAAATCGTTCTACCAAATGCAAAGGACCGTAGTCGTAATAATCGATTTGATGTTCACGAGCATTCTCCACCCATTGTTTCCCTTTATGAATCGTATCGAGTGCCTTCGTTTTAGTTCGCATTAATTCCGGCGGACGCACCCAACCGTAGTGGTAGATATGAGCATCGACACGAGCAACTTTCAACTTAAAAGTACCCTCCTGCTGGCGATAATTTAGCATATCGAAGTTAGGGATGCGACGAAAAGATTGAGCCGATTCCCAGGAGTGAATCTCGGGGTCGTTGCGAACAATCCGAATCTCGTTTTTATACCATTTATGCGAGTTGTGGGCATGGTCGTAATCGCCCCAAAAATGATGATACCGGAAGAGTAAACCTTCCACCTCCCGATCGTTCAATAATTCTTCGCAACGCTCGCGAATAGCGGGTAAATCTTTTTCGTGAACCACCTCGTCGGCTTGCAAATAAAAAAGCCAGTCGCCGGTGCAATGCTGTTTAGCGATATCGGTTTGATGCGCATTTTCCATGCCTCGCGGATACTTTTCTATATCCCAAACGGTATCGATGATTTTAATTTTATCAGAGCCAATGCTTAGAATCGCTTCGCGCGTTTTATCGTCGGAATCGCTATCGCCCAAGGCCACTACAAACTCATCGCAAATTGGCAAAATCGATTCAATCGCCTGTTTCATAGGATAGTACAATTTAAGGGTATTCTTCCCCATCGTAAATCCGCTAATTCTCATACTTCTTTTCGTTTAACTGAGTTATTAAGCCCTTTTCCCAACTTCGACATGGTTTCTTGTCAGCCTAAAGCCTTAACTGAAATACTGAAAGTCGTGTAGTTTTTTGTAGGCTCCATTTTTTTGTAATAGTTCGTCGTGCGTTCCCCTTTCAATGATTTCTCCTTCGTGCAACACACAAATTTCATCGGCATTCACAATGGTCGATAAGCGATGGGCAATGATAATGGCTGTTCGGTTCTCCATTAAACGAGACAAAGCACTCTGCACCAAACGCTCGGACTCACTATCGAGTGCCGAAGTGGCTTCATCGAGGATCAATACCTGCGGATTAGCCAATACTGCTCGCGCAATGCTAAGACGCTGCCGTTGACCGCCGCTTAATTTCCCTCCCCTATCGCCAATATTGGTATCATAGCCATCGGGCGTTTCCAGTATAAACTCATGCGCATTGGCGATCTTAGCAGCTTGGATAATCTCGTCGCGTTCAGCATGTTCAACTCCAAAAGCAATGTTTTCAGCAATACTGTCGTTAAACAAAATACTCTCCTGATTAACGATACCGAATAAAGCTCTCAACTCATGCAATCGGTAATCGCGAATATCGATTCCATCAATTTCGATGGCCCCTTGCTCGAGATCGTAAAAGCGTGGCAATAAATCGACTAAGGTCGATTTACCCGAGCCCGATTGGCCAACCAAAGCAATCACTTTCCCTTTGGTAAGGGTTAGGTTAATATTTTTAAGCACCCAATCATTCCCGTAACTAAATGAAACATCTTTCCACTCAATTTGCTTGTCAAATCCTTTGATAGGCAGAGCATTTTCCTTCTCTGAAATTTTTTCCTCGGCATATAAAATCTTATCAATCCGATCCATCGAAGCCATTCCTTTTTGGATACTGTACCAAGCATTGGATAGATCTTTGGCTGGTTGAATAATTTGAGAAAAGACGATGATAAAGGCGAAGAAATCTTCCGGAGGCATATCCAAACTACCGGTTAGTACGCGCGTTCCTCCGTACACCAAAATAAAAACAATGGCAGAAGTGGCGAGAAATTCACTAACAGGAACGGCCAAATCTCTTCGACGCCAAAGCTTATTCATCAAACTGGTATAATGCTCATTTTGAGCTTCAAAGCGCGACTCAGCCCGCTTTTCAGCGTTAAATGCATGAATGATGCGAATTCCACCTAAGGTTTCCTCAATAATTGAAAGAAGCTCTCCCAATTTATTTTGTGCTCTGGCCGATTTGCGTCGCAAGCTCTTGCCAATTACCCCGATGAGATAGCCGGCAACCGGCAATACCAGAAATGAAACGAGGGTAAGTTTAACACTCATGGACAAGAGCAACCCAACCGACAATAAAATACTGATGGGGTCTTTGAAAATGATAGCTAGTGAACCAATTACAGATATTTCTACTTCTTGTACATCGGCAGTAGTTCGCGAAATAATATCCCCTTTTCGTTCGTGTGAAAAGAAACCAAGCGGAAGCCGAACGATTTTCTTATAAATCTTGTTACGAATATCCCGCACCACGCCTGTTCGAAGGGGAGCCAGGTGATATTTAGCCAAGTAAAGGAAAGCCGTCTTGAGAAAAACCAAGATAATTACCAGCAAGGATACGTAAGCTAAGGACTTGACCGGATCCGAGGCACTCCACTCGGACAAATAATAGTACAAATTATGCTTTAAGGTATCGAAGTTAAGCTCCCAGGGAAGCATTTCGGTTACTGGCTCAGTGCTTTTAAAAAGTATTCCCAGAAAAGGAATGACCATGGTAAACGATCCGAGTCCAAAAACCGTGGAGAGTAATACAAAGCTAAAATTGGTTAGCGCCCTTCGGGTATATTTGGGAAAAACAAAGCTTAGGATGTAGGCAATTTTACGCATGAGGAAAGACTAATTGAGGCCCTAGGGTTTAATTTGATAAGAAAAATCGGCCGTAAGTTTAATGTTCAGCCGCTGTGTACTATAAATCTTCACATACTCATTGGTAGGAATCGTGCGGAAGTTTATTCGAGCGAGGATAGCTTGTGGAGACTGTAACTTGACCATTAATTGCTCATCTACAGGAATTTCCAGAACCGAGCGAGCGTAGTCGTGATTTATGCCATCGGAACTACCCGCTTCGATTTGATTCGCCAGCATGACCATTGGCTCCAACTCGCCTGTTAAGGTATCCAACAGACTCAATTCGATACTGGCCTCGAAAGGGAAAGAATTATCGACCAAGGCATAAAGACGTCCGTTTGACACCTCCTCCAGTTCGTCGAGAGAGGTGTTCCATTGCAAGGTATCTTCGAGATTAAAATGCGTGGCAATCAACGACAAAGGCACTTCCATTTCGAGGGCTGCCTTGAGCCGGCTTCGCTCATAAATAAAATCGGTTCCGGCTCCAATTGGAGGAATTGGCTGATTGTGATTTAAAAAGACTTGCAATTGATATTCAACTTGGTTAGGCGATAAGGCCGTCAATTCGTTTATGTTGGAATTCGTTTCGTTGAGTTCAAAATAGCTTACCGTAGGAATAACATCCAATTGAATGGAGTGCGGGTCGATTGGCTTTTCAATGAATAATTCGGGGGAAACGGCTGTCTCCAGATCCTCGCTTAATCCATGGGTTGTATTATGAGCCTTTAGCTGTTCTAAAGTAACCTTCGCCTGCAGGCCCAACTGATTGCTAACTTTTAGTCGCAGACGGGTTTGTTCCAGATCGACCGAGCCAGGATCAAAAATATCCGGAAAATCGAGTTCAGCAATTCCTGTAGCTTCGAGCGTATCCCTGCCTAGAAATCCGGAAGCGTATTCGGGAATTAAATCGCGCAGGGCCGAGCGAAAAATGAAACTATCCTGAAGCGATAGCGAAATTAAGTTTCCAGTAGAATCGATGCTAGCGCGCGAAAGGAAAAAAACCGTGTTAATCGTATCGGCGTCAATGATCCCGTTTGCATTTAAATCGGCACCAACCTGACTCTCGACATAGCCGGGACCTTGAAGATTCAAATCGTAGCCTGAAACATCGTGTTCCATTTGTAATACTGAAGCCTGGCCATTGGATCCGGCTGCAATAACCCCATCGACCGAGAACGTATCGGTTCCTTTTATGAGTGCGGGGAGTTCGTACATAAACTCAACCGGATCTTCCACTGTATTATACCCTTCGATGGTCATAACGCCGGATCGGACGATAATGGAATTGAGGGCTATTTCATTGATGCCAAAAATGAGCACATCACCCTTATCGATCAAATCTTGCGATGGGAATATAGCGGTGGCGGAATACGGACGGATGTTGTAAACCTTGAAGGTCGTTTCCAAGGCATCGGCATAATTGATTAAAACTGCTTGTCCGCCGCTGCCGGGAGTTCCCATATTGACAATATTAGCGACGAGGTTTCCTTCGATGGTTTTTTCTGCCAGATTAATGGTTTTCAACTCCATGGTACCCGGATAGATTATGCTGAAGGTATCCCGAGAAATAAGCGTTAAATCACTAGCATTGAGCACTTCAAAAACCAAATTAGTGATAGCTACTGGGAGGTTATTCTGGATCCGAATATCTAGCAGGCCTTCCGCAAGTGTCATGGTTGTAAAGTATTCACTGGCATCGATTTGAAGATTATTCGAGCTGATTCCATTAAGAGCGGGAATCGATGTAGTGGAGCCATCGGGAATGAAGAGAGCAAGACCTGTTTCGGTAAAAATATCGCCAAGGGTAATGGCCTGCATCACTTCCAGCGGATTTAGCTTAATGGAATCGAGGTAGGCAGCAAATTGATAGTTTGTATCGGGCATATTGAGGAAATCGGTCATTTTCAATTCATAAATATCCTGTTCAAAGACCAGTCGAATAAAGTGGTCTTCATCCTCTTGCATAACCGAATCGGGAATCAGGTTTTCAATGCTCAGTTCGCCGGAGGCTAAGGGGGCCATTACTTGAACATCCCACGAAGGTCCATCGCTACCTAATCGACACGAAACAAAGAAGTTAGAAGCTACAATAACTGCAAGCAGCAGCAAGATGCCGGGAATTCTTTTCATGCGGGGCAAGTTAGCAGAGTTTTAGCAAAAGCGTAAGTCATGGCTGTGTTTTTCTCGGACTTTCAGATGCATTGTTCATCCTTTTCCCCAACATTTTTTCAAATAAGCACCCAATTCCTTTTCACGAGCATTTTCCTTAGGAGTGTAGAAACTTTTCCCTTGGAGAGCATCGGGCATAAACTCCATTGGGGCGAAGCTTCCCGGGAAATCGTGTGCATAGCGGTATCCATCGCCATAACCCAAATCCTTCATCAGTTTAGTGGGCGTATTCCGTAAACTCAGTGGGACCGGTAAATTTCCGCTTCGAGTTACTTCTTGTTGCGCTTCGTTAATGGCCAGATAAGCCGAATTACTTTTGGGCGAAGCTGCCAGGTAAATTGCTGTCTGAGATAAAATTATCCGCGATTCCGGCCAACCAATTTTATGAACGGCATCGAAACAGGTATTAGCCAGCAGCAGAGCATTGGGATTGGCTAACCCGATATCCTCGGCAGCCAGGATAATCATCCGACGAGCAATGAATCGCGCTTCTTCGCCACCTTCAATCATTCGAGCCAACCAATACACCGCTGCTTGCGGGTCGCTGCCCCGAACCGATTTGATAAAAGCGGATATTACATCGTAATGGAACTCCCCTTTTTTGTCGTAGGGAAGTTTATTCTGCTGAACACAAGCGAGAACAGCATCGTTGGTGATTGCGAATGAATCGTGGGGATGGGCATTCACCACGATTTCGAGCATATTGAATAGTTTTCGAGCGTCGCCACCGGAGAGCATTAAAAGCGCATCCGACTCCTGCAATTCAATTTGCTTTTTACTTAGCTCAACATCTTTTCGAAGAGCCTCGTTCAATAGAAAGAGCAATTCATCTTTGTCGAGCGATTTTAATACATAAATCTGACAGCGCGACAAGAGTGGCGGGATTACTTCGAAGGACGGATTTTCGGTCGTGGCCCCAATCAGCGTAATGGTTCCGTCTTCGACCGCTGCTAACAAGGAATCCTGTTGCGATTTATTAAAACGGTGAATCTCATCGATGAAGAGGATTGGATTCTTTGTGTGAAAGAATCGTGCTTTGGCCGCTTTATCGATGGTTTCGCGCACTTCCTTAACCCCGGAATTGACAGCACTCAAGGTATAAAATGGGCGTTCCAATTCGGATGAGATGATACGAGCCAGAGTAGTTTTTCCCACTCCGGGAGGCCCCCAAAGAATAAACGAGCTAAGTTGATTGGCTTGAATTAGTTGTCGCAAAATGGCCTTTTCGCCAACCAAATGTTGTTGTCCAATGTATTCGGAGAGGTTTTTGGGCCTCATTCGTTCTGCCAGTGGTGTACTCATAGTGATGGATTAAAACCTTCAAAGTTAATCGAAACAGGTAGCACTACAAGGAGACAGAGGCTGGCAACTGTAGGATTATTGTTTAAGTTTGGCAGCAAAAAACCCGCATGGCACGATTTCTTGATGTTTGGAAGCAATTCCCCCGTAATTTCTGGACGGCCAATACCATGGAGCTCTTGGAGCGATTAGCTTGGTATGGTATGTTCATTATGCTAGCGAATTATCTCACCGGCTCGAAAGATACCGGTGCGCTGGGATTCTCTCAATCGCAAAAAGCACTCATGATGTCGACCCTGGCAGGCTTGGTTTATTTCCTCCCCATCCTTACCGGAGCTATTGCCGACCGAATTGGATATAAAAAGGTACTCATTACCGCTTATATCATTTTGGCCAGTGGGTATTTTGCTTTGGCGAGTTTCAAAACCTTTATTCCTATCTACCTCAGTTTTATTTACCTGGCAGTAGGAGCCGCACTTTTTAAGCCGGTTATCAGCGCAACCATTTCCAAATCGACCAACGACGAAACCTCCTCGATTGGATTTGGAATCTTTTACATGATCGTAAACATTGGGGCTTTCATCGGTCCTTTTCTGGGAGCGAAACTTAAGGTTATCTCCTACGATTATGTCTTCTACCTTTCATCGGCATCCATCCTTCTCAATCTTGTGTTAGTGCTCTTATTTTTTCGGGAACCAACGCATCCAAGCGAAACGAAAGGCAACCGAGCATGGAAAGAAATTCTGGCTGAAGCTTTTCGAACAATCTGGATTGGAATGAAAGATATTCGATTCATGGTTTTCCTGGTGATTATTGCTGGTTTTTGGTCCATGTACAACCAGCTCTTTTATACCTTTCCGGTATTCATCGATCAATGGGTCGATTTGCATCGATTCTATCAGGATGTTTATGTCTTAAGTCCTACCCTGGCCCAATGGCTTGGAAATGGTCAAGGGAAAATTGAATCGGAAATGTTGGTAAATTCCGATGCCCTTTTCATTGTCCTTTTTCAGGTATTGGTTTCATCGTGGGTTATGCGTTTCAAACCACTCAATTCGATGATCGGTGGCATCTTTGTGAGCTCAATTGGAATTGGTTTGACCATGCTGACAAATCAACCCTTTTTCATGCTCATGTCCATTCTGATTTTTGCCCTGGGCGAAATGGCTAGTTCTCCTAAAATTCTCGAATACATCGGGAAAATTGCTCCGGCCGATAAAGTCGGGCTTTACATGGGTTTCAGCTATTTCCCTCATTTTATTGGCAATATTTTAGCGGGAGTTTTATCGGGTCCGGTATATGAAAAAATGTCGGATAAATACTTCCTCTTAAACGAAGAATTAGACAAGCGGAACATCGACTTGCCGGCTATTTCAGATTCCTATACTCAAAATGATTTCTTCATCGATGCGGCTCAACAAATGGAGATGACCCCACGGGAATTAACTGATTTTCTGTTTGTTCACTACAACCCATCGTCGATCTGGATGGTTTTCACGGGAATTGGCTTAGCCGCTGTTCTCGCCTTAATAGCTTACGATCGGTGGATTATTCCACGGCAATCGTAATTTGATATAAATTTGCGGTTTTAAAAATAACTATGGGACTCCTGCTTTTTTACCTCTTTCTGGCCTTGTTCATTTCCTTTTTATGCTCCATTGCCGAGGCTGTAATCCTTTCTACTCCAATGTCTTTCTTGAAAGCTGCCGATTCCGAGGGGAACAAAAACAGCCGCAAAATGCTTCAGTACAAGGAGAATATCGACAAACCTTTATCAGCCATTCTTTCTCTCAATACCGTAGCACACACCATTGGAGCTGCCGGAGTGGGAGCTCAATCGGTCGAAGTATTTGGCGAAGCCTATTTTGGAGTTATTTCAGCGATCCTTACCATTTTAATTCTGGTTTTTACCGAAATCATTCCTAAAACCATTGGCGCGCGCTTTTGGCGCTACCTAGTTTCGCCGGTTTATGTCCTGGTCCGAATCATGATATTCATTGCCTATCCTTTGGTCATCGTATCGTCGGGGATAACCCGGTTAATGGCCGAAAAGAAACCAGGCTTATCCACCAGTCGCGAAGAAATATCAGCCTTAGCCAATATTGGGACCGAAGAAGGAATCCTTGGATCGAAAGAAAACAAGATTATTCAGAACCTGATTCGGCTGAAAAGCCTTCGTGTGACAGAAATTCTAACGCCTCGAGTGGTCGTTTCCACGGCCGACGAAAACATGGCCTTGAGCGATTTCCTAAAAGATAAGGAATACCTCCGTTTCTCGCGAATCCCGATTTACTCCGGTAACGAAGACCATATAACCGGTTACGTTTTTCGGCAGGAAGTTTTTGAAAAGCTGGCCGAAAATAAATCCGACTTGAAATTGAAAGACTTGAAACGAAAAATTGTGGTCTTAACGGCCTACATCCAAGTCTTTGATGCATGGGAAACCTTAATCAAATCGAAAGAGCACTTAGCGCTTATCGTTAACGAATACGGAGGAATGGATGGTATTCTCACCATGGAAGATATTATCGAAACCTTAGTTGGATTTGAAATCATGGACGAAAAAGATACGATTAGCGACATGCAGCAATACGCAAAAGAGCGCTGGAAAATGCGTCAGGAAAAATATAAACTGATGGATTTTTATGAAGGAAAAACAGCCAACGGATCAACCGATAAATCTACCTCAACGTAAGAGGGTTACATTTCCTTTCTTTTCGAAGCGAGTTCCATCCCAACAACGACTAATCAGGTGATATACAAAAACCCCTGGAGGTTGCAACTCCCCTTTAAAGGTTCCATCCCAACCAATCGATGAGTCGGTCGTTTCAAATACTTTCTCTCCCCAACGATTATAGACTGCAAAGTAGAGATCATCGCTCATGGCTGTTCTTACAAACAAGACATCGTTGCGCTTATCGCCGTTGGGCGAAAAGGCGGAGGGAACAAAAACATGGTCTTCGTCGCACAGAACCTCTAACACCCAAATGAAAATACTATCGTTGCGCACACATCCCCAAGCATCGGTTCCGCTGATAAAGTACCACTGATGATCTTGCGGACTAATTTGAATAGCCGACAAATCGTTCATTTCCAGATAATCTTGCGGATACCAAGACACACTTAAATTCGGAGGTAACATCGGTTCAATCCAAATAACTTGATTGCGGTATAGGCTATCCTCCGGCTTTTCAATCATTTCTTGAGTCGATAAAGACCAGTCGGAGAATTCAATTCGAATACTATCCTTGGCATAACAAAATGCTTCGCTGGTTTCCAAATACAAATAACCAGGTGTTTGGATCCAGACAAGCGGCTCAATTGTTCCCTGTCCACTAAGAATCATCGACTCAGGTATCCAATGAATCTGAAGGTCGGAGCTACTAAAAGGATCAAGGAAGTTCACCATCAAGGTATCCCCTGCGCATAGAAACAGCTGTTCAGGCAAATCGACACTAACCGCAATCCGATTGATGTACACGGAATCCTCCACTAAACAGTAACTATTTTCAGCCTGAAAGTAATAATATTGAGCTTGAGCCGGCATTTGGCTAATCGCCAGGGTATCGGAAGCTAACAACTGACTCAGAGCAGCATTTCCATACCATTCAACCCAAGCTGTTCCTTCAATCGGTGTGGCTTCCACCCAAAGCGTATCGTAATCGCATGCGTGAACCGAATCGGGCAAAAGGTACGATAAATAATGCGGGATAAGCGTTTGATACAAGGTATCGAAGCAGGATTGATTTTCCATGGCGAGTTGAAATTCCTGTTGCCCGTCGATTTCCACCCAGGGATTCGCCACTTCTGCATTGCTAAGCAAATGAGCCGGCTCCCAGGAATAATTCACACCAGAAATCAAGTTTTCGGGGCCTAGTTGAATCGAATCCAGATTACACGGATTTAACTCGGATTCCAAACCAGCACTAAAAAGAGGCACATCGAAATAGAAACTATCCTCCGCCTGGCAATAGGCATCGAAGCTTAAAACGTAAAACCACGAGGGATGATCAGGGCTCAGCCAAGCCTGGGTATCGGGGAAAGCTATTAAACTGTCGTAGACAGGACTCCAGGAGAGCCAGGTTGTTTCCACCATGGGCGATGGTGTTACTTGCAACCAGACCGAATCGTAGTCGCATTGAAAAGTCGTATCGCTCAAGTTTATTTGATGATTAATCTCATGAAAATAAACTCGTTGCAGAACTGAGTCGACGCAGGGACCTTTGATTAGGAAAAGAGTGAGAAGGGTATCCGATGTAATATTTTGCAGCCAGGGATTCGGAGTTGTAGGATTGCTCACAAGCGTTGCTGGCGACCAACTGTAAACCGTCGAACTATCCGCAGTAGCGGGTCCAACCTGAGCCGACTCCCCTTCGCATAAATGCACATCCGGCAAATAAGGAACCGATTCCATTTCGAACTTGAACAGGGCATTGTTACAGTTGGAGGAATTATTCGTTTCCGACCAAACCTGACCGGCAGGATAAGTAGGGAATTCCTGGCAACCACCACAGGACGAGCAAACCGACTGATAGATATAACCACGTTTGTCGAAACGGGAGGTTCCTCCGTCAACGTGGTCGCGTCCGCTGCTGCCACACGAGGCATAATGCTGTTCCCCAAAAAAAGTGGCATACTTCAAGCAGTTGCCATCGTCGCTCAAAATCATGAGGTAGAAATCTTGTCCGTCGGATTCTGTCTGATAAGCACCGGGTGTAACTTCCAGGTCTTTAATACCTTGGAATCCAGCCCAGGAGGACGAGGTATTGGTTAAACCAAGTCTCCCCCAGCCCGACAAGTATATTTTATCGAATAAATCGACGGCAAATGCGGTGAGTGCTATATCCGGATCACCATCGCCCAAACCAAAAACAGTCGACCACTCAAATGCGCTGAAGTCAGGGAGTATCTTGGCAATAAACTGCCCGCTATTAGGCTGATTATAAGCAGCATTGTAAATAAGTGTATTTCCGGGAGCTTCGGTTTGACCGGTTATAAAAATTCCGCCGGCATCATCGACTTTCACAAAGTAAATCTGATCGTATTCGGTGGAACCGTATGTACTCAAATGCAAGAGATTCTGCCCCCCTGCCTGAATCTTTCCAAGAAATCCATCGCTGGTTCCTCCGAGTTGAGAGGAAGGAAAGAGGGCATCGGTAACCAAGAGGTCGGAGCTGGAACTACCACCAGCAAAGAAGATATTCCCTTGTGCATCGACATCGATCGAATACACGGCATCGTCGTCGCTGCCACCAATGTAACTGCTCCAAAGTAACTGACTCAAGTTGGCCGTTAAACTAAAAACGACCCCTTCTTGCATTCCATTGGAAAGTGGTTGAAAAGCATTGGAAACCGGAAAATTATCGGAAAAACTAGTCGAGCCCACATAAACCTGATTGTTCTCATCGACCATGATTTCGCCGCGCGCTCCGTCGCCATAATTGTAGTATAAGCCACCCATACCGGTGTAGTTGAAAGGAGCATAGCTACTGCGGTAATTCAATCCATCGTTCATAGAACCACCAATGTAGGTTCCTCCAAGCATGGAACTTCCGTTGGCCGATAGCTTAAACACAAAAATATCGGTTCCATTCTGAAAATTAATATTCAGATAATTAACTGGAGTTCCTCCATTGAAACTTCCATCGTATGCGTTAAACAAGGTTGGAAAATCGGATGAGCCGGTGGTTCCCAAAATCAATAAATTATCCTCCGAATCGGCTATCAGACTATGGGGCATTTCACAATCGCTGCCACCTATGTAAGTGGCCCAAATTCGATTTTGCCCAATGGAATCATACTTAATAATACCAATATCCCAGTTGCCGCCGGATTGAAAATTAATATCGAAAGCGCCTGCACTAACCGGATAACCATCGCCTGCTACAATGCCTCCACTGAATGCATTTCCTTCACTGTCGAAACTGGCGGTAAATCCCCAGTTATCGGCAGTAGAACCGCTGTAGGTACTGAAGACTAAATAGGGGTCGATCACCAAGTCGTGTCCTTTATCAAATGGTCCAAGCTGGTAGGAAACTATCCGACCCGTGAGTTGGAAATGACAGGAGACGGAGAGGCTATCCTTTCCTTGTTTTTGAAAAGCAACAGGATCCGATTCAATCAAATCGTTAATCGCCGATTGAATCCACAAGTCTCCATCACGCAGTATGGGCTGCACCAATCCCTGAATTTCATATTGTATGCGAGAAGGATCGGCTCCGGATTCAACATGAAATTCGGTCTTGAGAACAGGACCTCCAAAAATATAAAAATCGATACCCGGATAGAGATGTTGAAAATGAACCACTTCGTATGAGAGCACCTCCGATTGCCATCGTTCGGGATCGTTCCCAATGAAAAAATTTGAATAACCCGGTATCGTTCGATGTCCGTGAACATGCATGGAATCCAATTCGACTCCGATAAATTGCATTCTAAAATGCTGAGAACGGAAAACCGAGTCGGATTTTCCATTTGCAGGAAGATGCTCGATCGGTTCGTTCAGAACAAATACCAAGGCAGAAGATTCCAGGTATAATCGACCTCCGGGAATATCGGCCCGAAATAAAACCGCCTCGTCCCACTGGCCTGTATTTTCGGTAAAATGAATCTGAGCTCGAAGTGGATAAAGAATTCCCGGAAGAATGATCAGAAGAAGATTCAATAACAACAGGATTCTTTTGGAGCTCAGTGCAGTCATAGTTTAGTCGGGCCTACGATACAGCCTCAGGTTTTGTTCTTTATTTGGATCGATTCCCAGACTATCGATTTGTTCATTCTGTTGAAGCGAGTCTGGGGCGAATTCCGCAGGTAAGGTCGAACGAAAATCTTTTTCCTCCCGTCGGAACAAGGTATCAATTCGATTGATATCGTAATCCTCGGTGTACATTAATACGCTAATGTGCTGATTCTCGATTCCACCAGTGTCGGCTATGGCCTTGTAATAAAATTCGTTCTGCAGTCCAATGTTAAAAGCTTCCAGGTTAACGTCGTCGAGGCAATCGCGAAAATCCGGACCATATTCCATCAGGAGCGAAAGGAAATAATGAGCAATATCGTAGCCTTGAAAAGCAAATTGATTGGGTTCGGTGAGAAACTGCTTCCGGTAATTCACTACAAAATCCTGCACTTCGGATCGGGCATAATCCACATGAAAAGTTGAAAAAGTGTGGTATTGAAGCGAATGGAAATATTCCTGATCGATGTTATCAAAATTTCTGGCATTCGGAAATCCAGCCAGGGTAATTTCATAATCGGATGTTTGCTCCATTAGCACCGTATTTAGAAAGCGGAAGGTATTGGAAACAATTCCCCGATCGCGGGACGACAGGATAATTAAATTCGGGATATCCTCGCGCAAAGCTTCTTTAATGGGATGATCGAAATACTCTCGGTCATCTTCAATTCGGGGTTTGATCATGTCGAAGGCTTTTTCACGATTGAGTTGAAAAGCCTGAATATGAATGGAGTCGCCAGCTGCTTTTTCCTCTAAAAATGGGATTAGGTACTTCTCAAACATTTGCACTACCTCCCATTCTGCTTCGGAACCATAATGCAATAGCACAATGTTTTTGTAGTGATAATTGGCTAAAATTTGACTAAAGTCGCGTATTTGAGTCTCCATTGCTGGAATTACCTGGATGAAATGCGGGTTACCGGCAAGCCAATCGTGGGGCGACGACATGAGGGGAGAAACAAAGTTTACGGCATAGGCTTTCGAAAACTTATTAAACTCGTGTAGGTTTTGTTCGTACACCGGACCAACAATCAAATCTTGTTCCTGGAGGTCGGGATTTGCCAGAAGGTGAATCAAACTGTCGAGTCGGTTACCGGTGTCGTAGACGTTTAAATCGACGTTGCATCCGTCTTGTTTTTTATCCGACACGCCTAATAAGAAACCCTGATAGAATTCCAGCATAACCCGCGATTTATTATACACCAAATTGGGATTGTAATTAACATCCTGATATTCGGGTGAATCTTTGGGATTATTAACCGGTTCGTTCATCCGCTCCTGTGCATTCCGATGCAGGGTATCGTTTTCGAATAAGTAAAAAGGCAGTAATAGACTCAATTGAAAAGTATCGCGCGCAGGGTTGTACTCAAATCGAGCACAAGGATCTTCCTTTTGCTCTCGCTGTTTAACTAATTTCTGAATCTTGGGTAAACCTACAGGCCTACTATGCTTTTGCTGAAGCAGTTTACTCACAACAGGAAGGTCTTTTACATCTTTTTTGGGTATTTGGAGAACATCATTCACTTTCAATTCATCCAGATCGATATCGCGGTTTGCTCGTTTCAATTTCCGCTCCTTTATCCGATAAAATTTTGTAATGCTGTAAACCGTTTCACCTTTTTCCACCCGGTGATAAAAGTATTTTTCATCTTGCCAAGCAAAAGCGAGTGAGTCTTTAACAGCACCTTGTTGCACTTCGTCGGGATTTACCATTCCCGGCTTAGGAATTCTCAGTACCCGATCTTCTTTAAAATCCTCGGCTGCCCAGGGATTATAGAGAATCATGCTATCCATTGGCACTCCGTACTGCTTGCAAATTGCATACAGCGTTTCACCCCGTTCAATTTTATGACTCAACATTCCCGTCCGCCTGGTCTCACCCGGATCGTTATTCTCCGATTTGGGCTTACTTCCCGACTCCAAGCGAGTAGTTTCTGGCTCGGGAATTCGAAGTAACTCTCCTATCGACAAACCATCTTCGACCGATGGATTGAGTTCGATTAAAGTAGCAAGCGGAACCTCAAAACGTTTCGACAAGCCGTATAAGGTTTCTCCTTTCTGTACGACGTAAACGCTAAAGTTTCCCTCAGCAACGATTGGAGGCACTTCCACAGGCACCTCGGCCTCTTCTTCCTCGAATACACGAGTCTTTAAGGTTTGTAAATCGACTCCTGGTTTAGGAATTCGAATCCGGTCGCCAGGTTGAATAGGTTCTTCAAATCCGGGATTCCAATACTGGATGATTTCTAGCTTCGTATCATACCGATTCAAAATGGAATAGAGGGTTTCGCCGGCTTCAATATAGTGGAAGTTGAATTCATTGCGGTACTCTATCTCGTCGGGGAAATTGTTCTTACCCCGAATAACTGGTATTAAAATTTCTTGGTTCAAGGATAAGCCATCAAAAACCGTCGGATTAAATTCAGCAACCTCGGGCAAAGTTACATGATAAGCGCGTGCAATGGAGTATAGCGTTTGACCTTTGCGTACGATGTGGATGTAAAAGAGATTTCCGTCGATAAGCTCCTGTTTATCAGAGAGTACTATTTCTGTGCTTTGCGAATGGGCTGGAGCCGGTGTTATAAGGCTCCAAACGATTACTCCCAGCAGGAAGACGATAAATTTTGAACGATTCATGGATTGCTTTTTATTGAACCCTTTTCCAAGCGAGGGCTGATTTCCAACGCAAAAGTAGGATTATCCTGTATGCTAAACGGTAAAAATATAAAATGCTACCAACAATTTTTTCAAATAACAGTATGATTTTTCCCTCCATGCACTGGTAATATTTCTTAATGAAGATGTATCCGTATTTTTTCAGTCAATCCACACGATCGATCGACAAGAAAAAAAGCAAGGGGATTGAATCAGCAGTAAACAAAATTTGTACTTTTCGAATTCATAAACCCCTGCAATCGAATACCTCTGAAATTATCAATTCGTAAATCGAGTACATTATGAATGAGCAACACCCAAGGCCCTTCCTCCTGCATGTTTCCAATTGGATTCTCAAGCACTACCCCTCTCAAACCGATAAAATAATCATCCTGATTCCGAGCCTTAGAGCGAAGTCTTTCTTGAATCTCTACCTGAGTGAATCCATCGATAAGCCATTGTGGCAACCTACTGTTCTGAGTATTCGAGAATGGGTGGAACAACAAAGCAATCAACTCATTGCCGATCCTATAACGCTCCTGTTTGAGCTATATCAAGCCTATACCAAGGTCTTTTCCGATCCTGTTACGCTCGACGAATTCATTACCTGGGGAGAAAATTTATTAAACGATTTCGACGAAATCGATATGCACCTATTGAATGTAGATGCTCTGTTCACACACATTGGCGACTATCAGGCATTGCAAGATAATTTTGAACATCTTTCGGAGATTCAACAAAAAGCAATTGCTCAATTCTGGGGGCATTTTCAGAAAGAAGCTTCCAGTGATTTAAACAAACCGTTTGCAACGCTATGGGACAAAGCTCCGGCACTTTATCGGAGCTTTCAGGAATCGATCCGTTCGAAAAACATTACCTATCCCGGTGCCGCTTTTCGTTCGATAGCAGAAGGAGATGTATTCCAATCGAAAGAGGACGAATCAATCTACTTGATGGTTGGGTTTAACTACCTGAGCCCAGCCGAAAAGCATATCTTCAAACTTATCCAACAAAATCACCCTGCCCATTTCTTTTGGGACTACCATCCCGAATACCTGGAACCCGAATGGCACGAAGCAGGAAGATTTATCCGGCAAAATTTGAAAAACTTCCCCGACGAAGAAGATTTCCGCGATCTTCTACGCGAAAATTTACCTCAGCCGGAAAATAAAGAGATAAGAAGCTACGAGTTTTCGTCGCACAGTGCCCAAGCTCGCTATGCAGCCGGATTGAGCGAGCGCATTAAGGAACAAGACACCGCTCGACCCGACCAGCTGGCTATAATTTTCCCCGACGAAAGTTTGCTTTTACCCCTAATAAATCACCTTCCGGATAATCTTCCCACGGTGAATATTACCATGGGCTTTCCTTTAAGGTATTCCAACACATCCAATTTTATTGAAAAGCTCATTCAAATCCATCAACAAGCCTTACAGGATAAAAAAAAGCGTGTAAAACGATTAAACCTTTTGGAATTGTTTCAACACGATTACTTTACTGCTGCGAACGACCCATTTTTCAAGGAAAAAACCGAGAGTCTTTTAAAAGATCAAAGACCCTGGATTAGTTTGACGGAGCTTGCCGAGGGTAAGTCCGACCCTTTTGGTTTGATAAAGCATTTGGGCGAAAGCTCTAGTCTGACTCCCCTACTCTTGAATCTGTGTCAACACTTTGTTTACGCCGATAATTCGAGCCTACCCGATAGCGAAAGAGCCTTTTTTTATCAAATTCTTTTACTTATTCAGAAATTAGAAAATCTACAGCAAACCTACTCTACCAAGATTTCGGATTTGTCACAGGCTCGGCTCCTAAACAAATTGATTCGTCAAGAGCGCATTCCATTCGAAGGAGAACCTCTCAAAGGCATTCAACTCATGGGTTTTCTGGAAACACGATTGCTCGATTTCAAGGAAATAATCATCCTTTCCGCGAACGAAGATAGCTTTCCTCCCTCTTCCTTTAAAACTGGATTTATTCCTCTGAGCCTGAAAAAAGCCTATGGTCTTCCTACTCCCGATATGCACGATGCCATCCATGCTTATCATTTTTACAGACTAATCCAACGAGCCGAAAAAGTTCATCTCCTATATACCTCCAACAGTCCATCGGGACAAAAAGTGGAACCCAGCCGCTACTTGTCTCAGCTCAAATACAGCTCGATGCAGGCACTTTCGGAATTCAAGATTAATCCTTATCTGAAAACCGAAGATCCCGTAAAAATCGAAATCACTAAAACACCGGAAATGCTAAAGCTGCTGTTAAATCAAAATAGCGAGCAAAAAAGCTTTTTCTTATCACCAAGCGCCATTAATACCTACATCGATTGCAGTTTGAAATTCTATTTCCGATACGTTGCCCGAATCAAACCCATCGATGAACAGCAAGAACTGATCGACTACAGGTATTTCGGAATAATAGTCCACGATACGCTGAAAGAACTTTACGACAAACAAAAAGTTTTAACGAACGATTTTTTAAAAGACTTACTGGAGAAATCAGCCCAAATTCGTGAAACCTTGATGCACGAAGTAGAGGCAAATGGCTTCGCAGCGAACCAGGAGATACATACCCCTGAGAATGAAATCATTTTTGAAAATATGATGGAATATATTCTTCAGGTTATTCGATATGATTTATCGCAGGCTCCTATCAAACCCATTAGTTTAGAGAAAGAATATCAGCGAGAATTCCAACTCGATGCATCGAGCCGATGGAAAATTAAGGGGGTAATCGACCGAGTGGATTTGGTGCATCAAACACTTCGGATTATCGATTACAAAACCGGAAGCGATGAACACAATGTGGGAGGAATTAGTGATCTCTTTTTACCCAACCTCAAGAAGCGGAACAAAGCTATTTTACAATTATTCATTTATGCCTACTTAATTGAATCGACGGAGGATTCCATGGTGGATAAACCGATTCATTTGCACCTATTCAACATCAAGAAGCTGTTCTCGCCCAGGCCAGCAACGGAGATAACCCTTGATAAAAAGACCTTAAATTATGCAGAGCATCGAGTGGAATTCATGGAACATTTTGAAGCACTGTTAAGGGAAATGAGCTCGGATCAATTTGCCTTTACTCAAACCGAAGAGCAAGAAATATGCTCGCGTTGCGACTACGTTTCCATTTGCGGAAGGGGATAAAAAAATTTGCCGAATAAAGAAGACTCTTTATTCGGCAAATGAATCAGCTCGTTTTCACCCAAGCTGAAGAGTAGGATTGAATGGATTATTGAACAATCAATTTTTGCGATAAGCTTTCACCATTAGCATTCAAGTGAATGAGGTAAGTACCTTGTTGCAAATCGCTTATTTGAAGTTGCATTTCATGCTCGCCTACAGGAAGTTGTGAACTTCGCTGCGATTTAACCAATCGACCATTTAAATCGTAAACCTGAATATCGGCTATTCCGGCTTTCGTCATGACGAATTTCAGTCTTGTTTCGTGTTGCGCCGGATTAGGATAAATGCTTAATTCCATTGGTTCTGCTCCATACGATACGATAGGATCGGGAGTGGATAAAGGACCTTTCCAAGCATCGCTGCGGAATATTCCACGACCATGGGTTCCAATGTATAACCAACCATGATTTTCGATACCATAATGGTTATTAACTTCATACTGATAATTCTCGAAATCCTGCTGAACGATATCCATTACCGAAGCATTGTAGAGATATTCGTTGTATTGATAATCCCAACTAACAGAGGCAGCTGTGATATTTTCGGTAGAAAAGACACCATATTCAGTACCCACAACAACCTGATTTCCATCTTGCCAATTAAATACCCCAGTGAAAACAGGCATTACGGGTAAGTTTCCTTGCTTGGTTTGGAAGCTCGGATTACTGGAGGTTGCATTGGTAGAAAGGTAAACTGTTGATCCCGAGGAACCAGCTAAGGTAACCAAAACACGGCTAGCATTATTCGGATCGACATTGATACTATTGATGCTATTCCCGAAGGAGAAAATCATATCGTAATCGAGCATATAGGAATCGGTACTATCGCCATGAAGTTGACCTAAGGTGCGAGCACCCGAAAATCCGGAAACGCGATATAGGTTATTGTTCAGTGCAAAGTAGAGATGTTCACCATCTTTCGTGAACTGCACATCGCGCATAGCCCAACTACCCGTAGCAGATACACCGCCATTAGGTAAGATTGGAGCCCAGGGCTGAGCAACCGCTAAAACATTAAAGTTAAGAGGCTTACGAGTAACCCAAATATTATACTGATTATTGAAGCGGTCGAAAAGTGGCATAGCAACCATCGCCTGATAGGTATCTTGAACACGGATGGAATCACCGGCAAGCAAGTCGGAATCCAAGGTTACTTGCAGTGGAAGTTCACCAATAGAAGAGGGTACCTCGATGGTTTCTCCAGTGTGGAAAATAACCCCAGCTTCAACCATTACTTCTCCATCTACATTGACGAAAGAAGTCGTGTCCAAGGTGAAGTTGTCGTACTTAGCTTCAAGCTCGGCAACGTAGTTTTCGAATTCAACCATAGGAAGGAGTAAAATACTATTCTTGTAGCTAACGGAATCGATACTATTGGCATCGTAAAAGCTTTCCCATAAATCGAAAACAGTCACGAAAGGAGCCACCGGATAATCAGGGCTTCCGATATTCCCTTCAATTCCACCCC
Organism: uncultured Bacteroidota bacterium; assembly: GCA_937954085.1. Lineage (GTDB taxonomy): Bacteria > Bacteroidota > Bacteroidia > Bacteroidales > M50B96 > M50B96. Next base: position 47,777 of record CALGAK010000041.1, on the reverse strand, counting down.
AGTATTTATTTACCACTTGATTGCTAAAGAAATAACGACCCGTTTCGTAAAAACTAGTACCTTTTTCGTTCGTGCGACGCAATGAACCATAATAAACGGTAGAAAAAGCAGCCGTTGGATCAAGCTTCGATAATTTAGCTTCGCCACCATCGCCACCATTCACTTCGTAGAAATTCCGTACGGTATTTCCACCAAAGTCGTTGTAGAGCGTTCCGTTATCTTGTGAACCACCCATTACACGACCAGCGCCATCGACATCAATTTTATAAAACTGAAGGGTTGCAAAATTCTTATTCAAGTCGGCCCAGTACAAGCCAGCATTGTGGGAGATATAAAAACCGCCATCGGTTCCAACGACTATGGTTTGGTTTCCATTTTGGCCATAGTTCGGGTGAAATTCAAAAACGTGATGATCGGCATGCACGTAGAAAGGATTTCCCGGAGGCAAAGCCCAGTTAGTTAGAACCGACCATTCTGTTTCAGGCGACCATTTCCACAAAGCATACTGACCACCGGTAATAATGGTTTCAGGATCGTCGGGGAAAACAGCAATGCAATTGTCATATAATCCTTGGCTTCCAAGTGTTTGGAAAGTTGTAAATCCACCAGGACCAATCACATTCCAGGTAGCACCTTTATCGGTCGATTGATAAATATTATTCAGTGTTCCATTTGGATTAGCCGCATGGCAGTATATGTAATTAGCATCGGTGGGAGAAATAGCAAATTCCAAACGTCCGCTAGGAACATTGGGTGAACCAACGGGATTATAAATTTGGGTTAAGTCTCCTCCTGGAGCAATGAACGTTTTATTGTCGATAGCTGCTACGACTGTTCCATCGGGTCCGACTTTTACATCGTAAGTATTACGGGACTGATTGGAAATACTGAGTGCATCGATTTTACTCCAGCTCGCCCCAGCATCGTCGGAATAATGCAAACCGCGGTGGGTTGCAGCATAAATCCGATTGGCGTTGGTGGGGTCGGCAGCTATTCTGCTCACATAATTAAAGGTGGTTTGGTTAATGGTGGTCCATGTCGATTCGAGGCGATCAAAGGTCACTCCATCGGTCGATTTCCAGATACCATCGCCTTGTCCAATTCCACTATTGGCGATACTACTCCCTGCGAACACCTCTCCAGTTCCAAAGTAAATTGCTCCGTCGGCACCTTGAGTAAGGCAGGAAACATTCATGGAACCATAATTACCATTGGCATCGGTGTAGCGAATTTTATTCCAGGAAACACCCCCTGTAGTCGATTTCCATAATCCACCGCTAATACCACCGGCATACATGATATTGGGGTTATTGCGATCGTAGATGATTGCACGTGCACGACCAGCGATGTTATCGGGACCCATTTCTTCCCAATTGAAGTCAACGCTTTGGGCTGATTTCTTACCACGCATAGCAGCCACGGCTTCACGGGCTTTTTGTACATCTTCTACACGAATGCTTTCATCCATGCCTGCCTGGCGCGAGAACATCCATTCGGCGGCACCTCGATACCCTTTCTCATCAGCCGAAGCTACCGTTGTTCTGGGTTTATATTGACTTTCGTGAGTTGTAAGTGCAAACTTTGCTGCCACTAAGCTTACCACGAGGATGGTCCCAACCATCAAAATTACGTGCTTTTTCTTCATAGGTATAAATTTCTAATAGCTTTCCACTTTTTTAAGAGCGCGATAAAAGTACAATTTTATCGAAAATTTTAAAACAATTTAACCCCTGCTACTTGGAAATGTTTAAGAGCAGTCGCCAGAAAATTCGGGCTATCGATCATCGAGAATTCTTCCGAAGCGATAATTGAGAAAGAGATGAAAAAATACTTGCTGAGGGGCGACTAAATTTTCCGACATAATGGCTATGGGTTGGAGGAACAAATCGACCCGAACACCTGCTTCGATCGCATTAAAGCGTTCTTCGCTCGAGCTATAATCGAAGCTGGCACCACTAAGCAGGCTTATCCCTGGGACCAACATTATTTCACTTATCCCTTGAAAGAAAGAACTATTCCCGATAATCAAGCCGGCATGGTTCGACTTTTCGTAATACGTATCAAAATCCTCCACTACGAAGCGACCAATTTCATAAGTAACCTCGTAATAGTTTGGTTTCAAAATGCCAAGACTCGGGCCACCTAAAACATAGTACCGGATGGCGATGCCTCCTTTATCGAATTTTGGGAATAATTCCCGTTGAATACCATAATAGGTATTCAGGGCGAGGAAGGTATTGGTTTTCCCGTATACAAAAGACCGATTCGGATAGTAGTAGGATGCGCTACGAATTTCTTTGGGGTGTCGAATGTAGTGCACATCGACTTGATAGAGTATTTTTTGCTTTACGTTTTTATGTTTGCCGAAACGGAAACCGGCACCGTAACCGGAACTAGATAAGGTGAGGGAACCCGATCGTTCGTCGCGAATAAGTATCTTTTTCTCGGAATCTAGTTCACCTTGAGCCAGCGAGGAAAGGGATAGGACAAGTCCTGATAAAACACTGATAAAGAGAGATACAAATTTCATTTTGCCGATTCGTTACTGATGGATGAACGAAAGAAACGGCGGAAATGTTTCAATGACCTTTCGGAATCATTAAACATTCACCTCTTGGGTTGTTTCCACCGAACCATAAGCAGGGCAAGGCTGCTTAGACTTACAAGAGGAAACAGCAATTGCCATTAGGGCAATGAGGGCTATAATGAGGTACTTTTTCTTCATTATGGATTTAAGTTTATGTACGGGGAACAAAAATAAAAATTTTTCACTTGGTCTGACTTTTATTTTGTGTTATGTTCCTGCTAAACCGTAATATTGGGCGAATAAAAATCAACAAAGTAATGAACACTATTTTTAACCACCGATCCATCCGTAAGTTCAAACCCACTGAAATTCCAATGCCGATAATGAACCGTATCCTGGAGGCTGCATCCAGAGCCAGCACCACAGGGAACATGCAGGTATACAGCATTGTAGTTAGCACCGAAAAGGAAATTAAGGAGCGATTATTACCCTGCCATTTCAATCAGAAAATGGTAGTGGAAGCGCCAGCTGTTCTTACCTTTTGTGCCGATTTTAACCGCTTCAATCAGTGGTGCGAGCTAAGTAATGCAAGCCCCGGTTATGATAATTATTTAAGTTTTTTTACGGCAGCCATCGATGCTCTATTGGCTTCGCAAAATGCTGCACTCGAAGCCGAAGCTAACGACTTGGGGATTTGCTATCTCGGCACAACCACTTATATGGCCGATCAAATCATTGAGGTTTTAAACTTGCCACGTGGAGTGGTTCCGGTAACCACCATTGCGCTGGGCTATCCCGACGAAAATCCACCGCTTACCGATCGCTTACCAATGGATGCTATTGTGCATTGGGAAACCTATCAAGAATTTAATCCAGAGCGGATTAAGGCAATTTATCACGAACGTGAATCGAGCGATTTCACCCAAGCTTTATTGAGAGAAAATCAGAAAGAAACTCTGGCCCAAATATTTACCGACAATCGGTATAAGAAATCGGATAACTTGTTCTTTTCGAAAAAATTCCTCGAAATTTTAAAGAAACAAGGTTTTATGAACCACGATGAATAACTAGCTGCGGGCTCTGGAGAAATACCAGACCAGCAAGCCTTCCATAATCAGGAAAAACAAGGCAGCCATTAAAAAGTATTTCCAAAGGCTTCTTTCTCCGGAATGATCGAGGTACTGATTAAACGCTTTATCATCCTTCGAATCAATGATTTCCCATTCTATAAACCCAAGAGAATTGAATCGATCGTTGATTTCTTTTTCAGTAAGCACTTCGGGGTTCGATTCGGAACGATTGTAGTTCCAGGAATAAGCGAAAACAATCGAATCGTTCGACACGTAGTTATAGTTACCGGCATTTGATACCGGATCTTCGTTATACACCTGAACCAATTGCCCCTGAATCTCCATTGGAACGACTACTCGCTCAGAGGTTCCAAACCGGGTTCGCTCGAGTTGTTTCACATTGCTGGCATTCTTGAATCGCAGATTAGCTTCACGTCCTACCTCTCCGTATTGTAAAAAGGATGCTTCGTCGGCCAAAGCGATTTGGTAAAACAAAGGGAGCATCAATGGGTAGGTATATCGCTCGCCTTTAGAGGAATGCATCGGAACGGTCCATTGAAAGAACGTTCCTTTTTGATAAGGGATACTAAGCAGTAAAGGCTGTTTCAATCGATTCACCATCCACTCGTTAGCGTAATTGGGGGCCGATTGAATCGGATAATAATGCTTGAACCGCGGTAATTGAATATTAGCCTCTGTTTTTTGAATTGCCGCTTTCAAATAAGGATGCTCCAACAAGGATGGATCTGCCTGTGTTTCGGCTTCCTTAACGGGCAGCATTCCGGGAGCTCCAATTCCTTCGAGGAAAAGATTATACTGCGTTAAATCGGCCTGAGGCGAAGGGATCAAGACGACTCGGCCTCCTTCGGCCAAAAAGGCTTTCCCTTCGCTCACCAATCCGGGAGAAAGAGATACTAGTTCATCAAGAATAAGCAGGTCGAATTCAGAAAAGCGTGAGAAATCGATGGTTTTAGCATTAAATTGAGTGACCTGAAAATAATCCTCGGCTAAAAAGAGATTTTCGAGGTAATCATTTTCTCCTTTTTCACTGATAATCAGAATCCGGTAATGATCCTTTACTTCATAGGAGAAGAAGAGTTGATTATCGAAAATAACCGGAAAATCTTCCAGCTCAATTCGACCGTTCACCCAAGTGGAGTTTGGATGATTAAACGAGAGAGCGGCAACTGCAGTATCGTTTGCTTCGATTGAAACATTCGCAATGCTGGCTAAGGTGTCGTTCAGGAAAAGCTGAATCGGAACATTATTGAATGACTGATTGGCATAATTACGAATCAAAACCTGAAGGTTGGCGGGTTGTCCGGGGAATTGAGCTTTTTGCTCGAACCAGCAGGAATCGATTGATAAGTTCCCGGTTGTTACGCTTGGCAAAGGAAAAATACGAATGCTTAGAGAAGAATCCGGATTAGCAAACTCTCCGGTAAAAAAGGAGCCTTGAGCATCGGTAAATACCGTGAGTTGCGACGAAGGATTCGTCCATTGATCATTTGCAAGTTGCTGGAAACGATTGGCTACCTCTGGAAGTTGACGCGACATTCCGGAAGCTTGGATCTCTTGAATCAATTCAGGTAGCTGGTAGGCCTTACGCATGCGCAAATGCTTCGTTTCGAAATCGTTCGTAATCAGGAACCATTCGCTATTTGCCGGAGAAGCTTCAACCAAACGTTGAGCTTGTGCCTTTGCCAGTTCCAATATACTTCCCGAACCCGATTCGGCATTCATACTAAAGGAGTTATCGATATAAAGGCCAAATTGATTGCCCGATTGCCCGGCTTGGTCGTCGTTTGAAGGAATAAATGGATTGGCAAAAGCAATAATAATGGCTGCAAAAAACAGAATGCGACTAAGCAATATGAGCCAGTGCTTCAGTTGAGTTTTCGATTGATTATCCTGTTTAATCTCCTTCAGGAATTGAACCGAACTGAAAGAAAGGGTTCGATACCGGCGAAAATTGAAAAGATGGATAATCACAGGGATTATCAGAGCCCACAAAAAATAAAGAAGGCCGGGATTATGAAAACTCATTTAAAGACTTCTTTTCTAATACTTAATAGGATTAACTCAGATTCATTTAGCCCTCATTCCTAAGGCTTATAAAGATCTTTCTTTTTCACTTCGATGATTTCCCCAAACTTAGCCAATTCATCCATGTCGATGCGTTTCTTATCTCCTACAATGGTTATGACGATGGGGTTATCTTTGAGGTGTTTATCATGAAACTGACGGATGTCGTCGAACTCCAATTCACGATAAGCATTTTGCAAAAACTCGTAAGGATCTAGCTGATATCCGCGACGGCGGAGGTCTTCAATCCAGGAAATTTTATACCGGAAATCAGGCTTACGCATCTGACCACTGTAATACAAATAATCGCGAATCATGTTCATGCGTTCGGGTTTTTGCGGCATAACCTGCAATAAATCGGTGTACACTTTAATTGCTTCGAGGGTTTTATCGGCTTGTGTTCCGACGTATCCGAGGTAAGTATTTTTCCCTCCACTCACGCGAGGCGATTGCATTGAACCGGAGGCTGCGTAGGATAAAGAACGGAATTCACGAATTTCCTGCATAACGATTCCTGAAAAGGATCCTCCGAAATAGGTATTAAAAGCATCCTGAGCAGCACGATCCTCGAGTTGGAAGTCTTCGCCCATGACATAAAAATGGATATTGCTTTGAAGCGCTTTTTTATCGTTCACAAAAAAGATGGTTGGCTTAGAGTAGGATTTAAAAGCCTGGGTATAGTATGCTTGTGGCTTACTAATTTTCTCCGGAGTTTTAGAGGAACGCTTTAATAAGTTCACCGCTTCGTGCGACGGGAGAGCCGAAACCAATTGATAGTTAACCGGGAAGGATTTGAGGGTATCGAGTAAACTCGACAAGTAATCTGCATCGATTTTTTTGATTTCTTTTTTGGTCAATCGATCGAGGAAAACCGATTGTTCGCCGTGGACTACGTATTCAAGAAGAGCATTCGACACAGCACGCGGAGTTGCATCTTCCATTTTCCGATTCAAAGCTTCTTCCTCCCAAATCTTTTTCACGGCTATTTTATCGAACTGGGCGCCGTTAAGCATATCGAGATAAAGGCTAACTACTTGAGCGAGATTTTTATCTGGACCAGTAAAATGCCACTCAAAGAAATTATCGTTACTCGTAGTATAGAAACTGGTACCGGTATTGGCAAAGGCTGTTTTCAGTTCCAGAGGGGAATGTTTTCGGGTTCCGGCATAGGTCAATGCAGTCGATAAGGCAAAAAGGCCCGGTAAGGATTGCTCACCTACTTGGAATTGAACTTTAAACGAGAAGATGTCGTTGACCGGATTTTTAACATACTGAAGCTTTGCATTTTTATTGACTGCCAGGATTTCAACCTCGCTTTCCAAATCGACTGGTTGGTATTCGAAAGCCGGTTGTTCCATGGCTTGCAGGGCATTTACATAATCGGACTGAGCATCGCGATTAGAAATGATGGGCTCATAACCTGGTTTCTCGATCTTTTCGGTCTTGGCTTTACCCATTTTGGAATAGAATGCGAGGTAATTTTCGCCATAATACTGATTTGCTGCACGAACTACATCGTCCTTGGTAATGGCCATAATCCTTTTCGGATAATCGAAGACCATCTCCAAGCGTTGCCCCGTAACAAAAGCTTCGGCCATTAGCATAGCCCGCTGGTTTCCATTTTCCAAGCCAAGTTGAAAGTCGCGGTATTTTTCGAGTTTTAAGGATTCCAACAGAGCTTCATCAAACTTTCCTGCTTTGAGTGAATCCAATTGTTCCAGCACAATTTTCTCCCCTTTCTTAAGGGATTGACCAATAATTTTAGGAATGAAGATAAAATAGGAAGCACCGTGATCGAGGTAAGGCATATCCACAACCATTGCGGCCAGTATTTCGTTGTTCAGAATCGTCCGGTCGAGTAGTCCATTTTGACCGGAGTTACTCAAGACCCCGTTTGCTAAATCGACCGCTAGTTTGTCGGGATGCAGTTTAGGCACTGTTCTAAAGCCGAGGATACCTAGCTTGATGGGGGAATACCGACCACTTTCGAACTCTCGTCCATCGAAGGACTCCTCAGCAACCACCTGTCTTTCTGGCACTTTACCAGACTTCAAGCGACCAAATTTCTCTTCAATTACCGGACGAATGGTTTGCACATCGAAATCGCCCACCAAGATGAGCGCCATGTTGTTAGCAACGTAGTAGGTTCGATAAAATTCGATCATTTTCGAAAGTTGCGGATTCTTCAAATGCTCAATGCTACCAATGGTGGTTTGTTGTCCGTAGGGATGATTTTTAAAGAATGACTTATTGAATGTTTCGAGGAGCACCGAAAAGAACTCGTCGGAGTACATATTTTTTTCTTCGTAAACTACTTCGAGTTCCGCCTGAAATCCTCTAAAAACCGGTTCGATAAACCGATGGCTATACACTTCGAGCCATTTTTCGATTTGTCCGGGAGGAAAAGAATTAAAGTAATAGGTTGCATCGGGAGCCGTTCCTGCATTTAGGTTTGTTCCTCCCATTTGCATGAGCAAGCTCCACAATTCGTTATTGATTACGAACTCATTCGCTTTGAGCGAAACACGGTTAATTTCTTTCTGAATGTCGCTTCTGAGCGCTTCGTCCTTGGTAGCGGCAAGGTCGTCGTAGAGTTGAATGATGGTATCCAAATAGGGTTTTTCTGCCTCCCAATTAGTGGTCCCAATTTCCTGTGTTCCTTTAAAGAGCATGTGTTCCATGTAGTGAGCCAGCCCGGTTGCGGTGGAGGGATCATCTTTTGCACCGGCTTTTACGACCACCATGCCAAAAACCTCCTTTTGCGATGGGTCGGGTTGGAGAAAAACGCTGAGTCCGTTTTGAAGTTGAAACTGGCTAATATTCTGCTGAGCCAAAAGCGGCGAAGCCATTAAGAAGAGAAGGAAGAAACTAACCGTGTTTCGCTGAAAGCGAATGAATGTACGAATCATAATCATCTTGTTTATGTTAAGCGTTGGTATCCCAAATAAATGCGGAAACTGATTCCGGGAAAGGGGAATCAGTTTCTGCGAATCATAACGCAGGCTGCCGGAATAATGTTACACATAACGACAATTTTCCGGGGCCTAGTGTTTTAAATTATTTCATCTTCACTACAGGGAATGACAGAACGGTTTCTTGCGATTTCCATTGCAAACGATACGAACCGGCTGGCAGATCCGATAATGAAAGAGTAATTTGCCTAGTCGAATGGAGTTCTATGCTGCGAATCAACTGACCACTAATGGAATAAAGCGACAAGCTCCCGGTTCCTGAATCCGTTGGCAATTGAACGTGCAATTGGTCTTTACTCGGATTCGGATAAGCAAAGAAGGATGTTTCTTTTCCCCATTCAGTCACCTGAACCGGATCATAAACCCGCATTACAAAGGAATAATCCGGTGAGCTTAAAGTACCGTCATCCACTTGGAAGACCACTTGATGGAAGCCGGTATCGCTCAACATGGGTATCCCTTCGAGTTGGATACTCCAGTTTACTGCATTGGACCATTGTAAGAAGGACGGAGCATCAACTAGATTATACGAAAGAGCATCGTTCGGATTGGGATCAAAAGCTTCGAGTGGAAGCATAAAATACTCACCGGCAGCAAGTTCAACCGTATCCAAACTGCTTAAGAGATAGGGAGCATAGTTAACATCCATCGCAGGGAACTGGATAAAATCGATCCAGGCTGCATCTTGACCTCCCACATAATAAGCATCTTTTTCGTACACCCATTTGAGAGTGTGCGTGCCCGCCGAAATGGGGAAAGCCTCACGGCTCCAATCAATTTCTCCAGCCCATTTTCCCATCGAATTGTTATCAATAAAGAACTCGAGAAAATCGTAATAATCCCAACCTTCCGGCTCGCAACTCACTTTTTTATAAAAAGAAATCGAATCGGCAGCCAGCACATCGATGCTAATTTCGAGCACCGAACTAGCACTTGCCGGAATAATAGCACTACGGGCAGAATGAGTGCCTTCAAAAGAGTTATTCGATACAATTACCCAGGGGTAACTTATTGAGTTGTTCCAAGCATAAGACTGAAAATGATTCAATTCCCAATCCTCCACGATTAAGCCTATTTCCTCAATAATGCTTAGTTCAGCGGAGTAATGTCCTGCCTGTGCAAACACCTGAAATTCAGCTGCTATTCCAGCAGGAGCACTTGGATGAACGCTAAAGCTAAAGTGATGCTGAACAGTACCGGCAGCATTTAAGGAAGTGATTTGATAACTGGAATCAATTAAATCGACATAAGGAGAAGAACAAGTAATCGACAAGTCGATATCGGATGTTCCAGCATCGCCTACATTTTGGGTTTCTATGGTGAAATGAATGGTTTCACCCGGATCAATCCGGCCATTATCGACCACAGGATTCAGCTCTTCCAAGCCCAGATTTGAAAGCGATAATTCCGGGGCATAAATCGGAATCGTTAAAAAGCTTGTCCAGGTATTGAGAGAATCGTCGGTTAATTCGAGCTGAAAAGCAGCCTGATGCATATTGGGAACACTATCGGATATTTGAACGGTGAAAATGGCATTGACTAGAACCGTTTGCGCGCTATCGATATTTCCAAAAACGTAGGTATCGTTCAAAATATCGACGTGAAGATCGCTGGAGCTAAGGACACCCACTACACCTGAGGCCATTTCGACCCCTACGTTTTCGAGTTGAACATTGAGTTGAATACTGGAATTATACTCAGCAATGGTTGATGGCATACCAGAACCTAAATCGACTGAATAGGTATTCAAGCTTACGTAGGGACCTTCGTTTGGAACCACATCGAAACTACCCACGTAAGGAACATAATTATAGGCAGTTACTGTGATGGTGTAGGTCTGAATAGATGAAAGTGCTGGAAATGAAACCAGTGCCACTCCATTTTGGACGATCGCTGTTCCCAGAATTTCCCCTCCAGCCGTTAAAGCAACGAGCGCTCCTTCAACATTTACTTGTACAGCAAAACTCGTGGCTCCGATAAAAGCGACCGGGTCGTGCGAAGCAATCATGCTCTGCGGCGTTGCAGTTCGTAGCATTACCGAGGGGTCGCCAAAACAAGTCCAGGTATCGGTCATTGGGAAACCTTGGTTTCCGTAGGCATCGTTCATGTGCATGCAACCATGCATGCTTACGCCACCAAAGCTGCGTTTGATATTGTTGCTGAAGGATTCAACTAGAATATCGACCATTTCGTCCTGCCCAGCCATAGGAGGATTCCAAGATTGATTAATCGTTGACATGAGAGTAGCAATGGCACCTGCTGGTTCATTGTTATGTTGCGAACGAGTCCAAGCCTCGCCAAAACAAGTATTTCCCACAAAATTTCCGTTTACACAGGCTACGGCCCAAACGAAAGGGAGTTTACCGGTATTGCTTAAATTATCGACATGCGTGTTGGATAATCCGGAAGTAGAGAAAGAAGTAGTGCTACCGTGGCCGGTATAAAGAATCACTCCCGAAGCGGTATTCACCTGATTGGCAACCATCGTCGAAGTGGGATGGCCCGCAGCATCGAGCCCGCCTTGAGAGCCTTCGAAAAATTCAGATGCAGTAGAATAATGATAAGCCAGCAATTTGTTTTGCATCACTCGCATGTGTTGATAATCATACTCCTGGTCGTCGCCAGGCCCTTCTTGAGAAGCAATTCCCAACGCATGTTCATAATGACTTCCGACAACCGGATTTAATTCATAATCGATTACACGGTCCACCATGGTTTGAGCATCGGCTACCGTTTCGGCAGAAAAACGACCCACAAAAACATCGGGGTAGGAATCATTTCCTACTAAGTAACCAAAAGCATTGTCGGAATGGCCACTAGCTAAAGTATTGGTCGGGACAAAATTCGCATCGCCAACCAGCAAGAGATAAGTGAGGTTGTGGTTGGTATAAAAATCAGCGATATAAGAATTGATGGCGGCCAGATTGCCAATTTGCGTTACATCGACCATGGTTGTGGGCATTCCGCGCTGAATTTTCCAGCTAACAAAAGGTTGCATCACTTCCCAGAAATTTGGATGGCAAATGATAAGCATTTCTCCATCCTCGGGCACAACAGTGTATTTAGCTGATGGATAATTGATGAATTGCTGCTCGTAAATAGCTTCAAACTCTGAAGTAGATTTTGAACCATCGCGACGACTGAGCAGCGGGTTGACCGGAGTTTCATCTATCTCCACTAATCGAATTCTTATTTCACGATAGATGCGAAGCGTTTCGCTCACCGGATTATACTGCAAGGGGTAAAAATAAGTACTCAAACCACGCTCTTCGCGGATGATAAAAGGATCGGAGAGGTCGGCCAAATCGCCGGGGAAAAATTCGTTTTTCTGGTAAGCCGGTCCAAATTCATAAGGAACTTGCGAGGGCAGAATGTCGCGAGTTAGATTCCCTTTGGAAGGAGCCAGCTTCACCTGATTCAATTCAAGATAGTCCGACCCGATTATTTCGACCTTGTATTGGGCAGTTGGATCGATTCGTAAGGAAGCGAAAACGCGCTCCAGATCGGGCGAATTTGCTGCTAATAAGGGATATCCATCGGGCAAATGAGGGAGTAAATAGGTGGTTTGATTGACAGAAACTTCCTCAAAAGAATAGGCTCCCAGTTCCATGGTCAATTCGATTCCATGATCGGTTTCGACATACTGAATACTAGTTTGAGGATTTTCTTCCTCGTTAAGGAAGATCCAGTTTTGCGAATCGGCTAATGCGAAACTGGAATAAGGTAAAAAACTTAGGATGAATAAGAATAAACGAAGCGGTTGATGCATAATGATGAAGATTATTGCTTAATAAAAGGAATTTTTGTTGTGGATTTTTCAGTCTCTAGTTCAATAAAATAGAGGCCCGGAGCTAAGGATTCTATGCTCAAGTGAACGGATTGATTCGAAGGTATCGCCTCACTATAGAGCGTTTTATCGATCTGCTGACCTTGAGCATTAAATACCCTGAGAAGAGGTGACTTAATCGAGGAATTTTCCCAAATTATTTGGAGAGACTGGCTTGCGGGGTTTGGAAATACCGAAGCTTGAATAGCAGGCTGATCAGCGATTGAATTATTATCTTTCACTTGTAAAACAAAGTATTGCGAGGCCATTGCTTTTCCGTCGCTAACGTAGGCTACTACCCAATGATTTCCAAGATCAATCCATCCGGGAATTCCGTCGAGGCTTAGGTTCTGAAGCGTCTGGCTTCCCGATTGCAGGAAAGCAGGCTTCATACTAAAAACCATCTCCAGGTCATCCTGATCGGCATCGCTGGCTGCGAGTTCATAGTGATAGGAATCGCCTGTCCATACTATGGTATCGGGTTCCGAAGTAATTTGTGGAGGAGTATTGCTAACCCATTCGGTAAGAGGAGGGAACACCACCTTATCGATGATTGCAAGATCCTGACCTTCGACGACATAACCATCTTTTTGATACACCCATTTCAACGTATGCGTACCCTGAGAAATAGGGAAAGCTGCTCTTTCCCAGCCTATTTCGCCAGCCCATTTTCCTTTTGACACATTATCGATAAAAAATTCGAGGTAATCGTAGTAAGCCCATCCTTGTGGTTCGCAAGAGACGAAATAATGGAAAGAAATCGAATCGTTTTGAGCTACATCGATGCTTAGCTCTAAGCTGGTACTTTGGTTATTATTGATATTTCCAGAGCGGGCAGCATAGCTTCCATCGACAAATTCAGAGTCCTGAATCGTCCATGGAATTGGACTATCGTTTACCCAAGCAAAAGATTCCATGGAATTCGACTCCCAGTCTTCGACAATTTGCTGAATCCCTTCAGTTTGTTGAGCTATTTTGGAATAGAAACCAGCATCGACCTGAATGCTTAAATCAGCTATCGTATTTAATGGCGCTGTTGGGTCAACTTCGATAAGCAAGGAAAGTGTATCGCTGGAATTGACGGTCAAGTTACTTAGCGATTGTGGAGCAGAAATAACCGACAGATAGGGACTTTGCGAATCGATGAAGGTGATCGCTTCAGAATAGGTTGCATGACCAATATTCTTCACGAGGTAAGACACGTAGGCTACTTCTCCGGCATCGAGGCGTCCGTTTTGATTTCCGGGAGTATCCAATACTTGCACTTCCTCAATGGATAGCAACGGAGCATACAGCGCAAGATTTCCGTATGATTCCCAAGTATTGCCCGCATTATCGCTAATGGTAAAAACCAGCTGCACCACTTGTTCATCGATGATTGAATCGCCAATTTCTAGTTCGAAGGCATTGGCAATATCGGCTGATTCCTGGCTAAGCAGACCGGATAAGGAGGCAGCTGACTGAGTAATAGTAACGGCAGCATCGGTGGAAGAACAAACGATGCTTAATCCAGTTGCATCGATTCCCCCTAAATTCTGAAGTGTTGGAGTTAAATAAATGGTTTCGGAAAAATCGGCATATCCATTCTGATTACCGGTGGGATCCTGAATGCTAAGCGCTTGGCAGGTAACGTAGGGTGTATTGGCTGCAAACACTTGAATTTGTCCAATATGCGGCTGACGATTCTGTTTGGTAATAGTTATCTGATAGTCGCCCATTTCGGACAGAGGAGGAAAGGTTAAATTGACAAGACCTCCGGGGCCAGCCATGGCAGCAGCAATTAGCGTAGAATCTTTCGACAAGCCAATATAGGCATGTTCTTCTGTTTGGACGGCTAATTGCGTGGCTCCGAGCGGTAATCCGTTGGAATAAGTTGCGACTAAGAGAGTCGGTACGCCTTGATAAATGGTCAAGGATGGATCGCCCATGAGGTGATAAATTTCCCAGTAGTATTTCACCAAGCTCGACCCACCAGCCGTAACCGCCAGATTTCCAACATATTGAATCTGACCATTGGTAATGTACCATTCGCTGAGAGGCTCTCCATTCAGGTGGAACATGGCATCGATAAATCCTAAACCTGTTTGAGCATAGGTTGGATTAGCGGTAACCGTTCCGTGTCCTACGGAGAACCAAAAATCTTCGTTCCAATAGGTATTATTCGATCCACCGATGTAACCGATAGCTCCTTTTTTATTGGCACGGAGCACTGCTTCACCGAAGCACTCACTGTCGTCGAATTTTGAGGAAAGACAACAATTCCCAATCATGAGAGGGTATTGCGATACATTTTGTAAAGCAGGAACATGCGAGGTAACAAAGGAAGGATCGGCCCATCCGTTGGAATTACAATGTGCTGTATAGTTGGCAAGCCCTACCCCATTGCTAACATCCTGACGAATTTGGGTGGCGCTTGAACCCGAAGCTGGATATAAATAGGAATGAGTAATAAAACCATTCGTGGTATTGAAATAGTTCGCGACCGCATAATTTATTTGTCCATTTCCGTGTGTTGGGGCATAACTGGCATCGACTCCGGCTACTAAAACAACCTCGTTGAGGAAGGAAGGATCCGGCATGAGGTATTTTTCATATTCCAGGGTCTTCTCTATTTGAGGTTGGAGTTGAGCTAAGTTCTGAGCAGAAAACCGTCCGTAATAGATGTCGGGAAAGTAATCGGAAGCACCATCGTAACAGAAATAATATAAATCGCTCACATGGCTACCGGCAGTTCCTGCAAAAGCAGGGATCTGCTGCACATCGCCAACAAGTAGCACAAAACTGGGAGCAGGATTCGAAGGGCTGGCCTGCGTGTAAAGATTGGTAAGGAAGCTTTGAATACTGGCAGTTGAAGTTCCAACATTCGGATCGTTGGTATAAGCAACTTGAACCTGAAACCCTTTTTGCGTTTTCCAAAGAATAAAAGGTTCTAAATCGGCTGCAAACATGGGATCCGAAATAATCTGATAAACAACCGGAGCTTGAGTAATCAGCTCTTTACTGGAATTCGAATAATTGATAAGGGTTTTAAAATTTGTTTCGAACGTGGGAGAAAAGTACTTGCGTTTGCGAGCTGAGGTAGTTGCATAATCTGCTCCAACAAAACGCACTTTAAACTTGAGAGAGCTAAGCACCTTGACTGTACCTGTTTGAGGCTGATAAGCAAATGCTTGCACGCCTAACCGACCGAGACCAACGCCCCGCATTGTTCCGAGCGATTCTACCGTAACAACTTCCTCGGCATAAAATTGATTTGATTCATAAATCGCCTCGTTGCGATAGAAGGTCAAATCATTTTCATCTTGATGTTTTCCCACACTGGGTTGAACGGGGATTAACTCCATACCCGGAAAATCGGCGACCAAAGAAACAAGTTCATAGGTTTGTTCAATAATTTCTATTTCCCAGCTTGCTTGAAAAGGAATTTCGAGCATTCGATGATAAGCAGGAAGTTCAGGATTCCCAATTGCATTGGCATTGATGCCAAAGCCTGGAACTTGTAATCGGAAATACGTATTTCCATTTCGCTCTAGCGTTTCCACTCCAAATTGGCTAATCGATTGCTCCACGGTAAATCCTTCCGGACTAATGTCGGTAAGAATGAAAGCGTCGTGGGTTGGTTGAAGCGAATAAATATGTCGTGAACCGGCTTGAGCCAGGAGGATGGCTGGCAAGGCCAGCAAGAAAAAAGCATTTAGAAACCATGCTCTCACCCAAAAAGATGTCTTCATACAAGAAAGAAATAAGTCTTAAAAAAATAAATCGCCTAAAATTAGAGGATTTGGCGAGACTTAGGACAGACTTGTATGAAATATCTTTTCGAAATTACGAACAAGAATTTTTCTCACTGCAGGGTAATTAAACTAATGGCCATTATTGCCATTCCGGCAATCAGGCCATAGACCGATAGGTGGTGTTCTCCAAATTCATGAGCAGCAGGGAGCAGCTCATCGACCGAAATAAACACCATGATTCCTGCCACAGCCGCGAAAATAATTCCGAAAACTGTTGGCGTAAGGAAGGGAAGTAATATAAGGTAAGCAATGAGGGCTCCGACCGGTTCGGCTAGCCCTGAGGTAAAGCTGTACCAAAAGGATTTTTTACGGCTTTTGGTAGCAAAATAGATTGGAACGGCAACGGCGATGCCTTCCGGGATATTGTGAATGGCGATGGCAACAGCGATGGCAAATCCCATCCCCGGATCATTCAATGCAGCGGTAAAAGTTGCCATTCCCTCGGGTAAATTATGTATTCCAATGGCTAGGGCGGTGAAGACTCCCAGTCGCATGAGCCGATTTTGTTTTGGCTCTTTCGACATATCCTCAACTGTTCGTATTTCATGCGGGTTCTCCGCATCGGGTATGAGTCGGTCGATGATAGCAATGAAAGCGATTCCACCAAAGAAGGACAAAGTAGTAACAACATAGGGCCATTTCGATGAGCCGGAGCCGAGCGCGTCTTGCCCTTGGAGGACTTCGAGGGCCTGCGGAAAAATTTCGATCATCGACACATAAATCATTACTCCGGCAGAAAAGCCTAGAGACATGGTAAGAAACTTCTTGTGGGTTGTTTTGGTAAAAAAAGCCAATAGACTACCAATTCCGGTTGAAAGGCCGGCAAATGTTGTGATGGCAAAAGCATACCAAATGGCGGAGCTACTGTAATCCATGGGAGCATATTAACCCCACGAAGATACTTTTTTCAATCCATTGAACGAGGCGTAATCCACGAACTTTGGAACAACATTTTTTTTTTAAATTTATCGGGTTCATTTTACAACTATCGCAAAAATATCAGTCTAAAGCTGGTATTATCACCTTATTTAAGTTCACTTCATGAAGAACCTGCACCGCTTTATTCCTTTTCTATTTTTTGCGATTCTTCTCTATTTCCCCGCTGCTTCTACAGCGCAAGCCTTAAGCATAACTGCCTCTGATTCCGAAGGCTGCTCTCCCCTACTCGTTCAATTTTCAACGAATATGCCTGGTTTAGGAGCAGGTAACTACGAATGGAATTTAGGGAATGGCAATACCTCCGATGTGGCCAATCCGGTAGCAACTTATCTCAATCCGGGCGTATATACCATTCAGGCTTTTGTTAACGATAATGGAACCATTCACACGGCTAGTATTCAGGTTGAAGTATTTGCTAATCCGCAGGCTAATTTTCAGCTTTCCAGTGGCGCCAATAGTGGATGTACTCCTTTTAATGTTCAGTTCCAAGATTTGTCGACCCCAGGGAGTGGCTCTATAACCTCCTGGAACTGGAATTTTGGAAATGGAACCGCTCAGTCATCAACCAGTAGTATCAACCCGAGCGTTGTGTATCAAACGGCGGGGAGGTTTTCCATTACCCTTCAGGTTACCGACGAGAATGGGTGCATCAACGCTCATACAGAAGTAAATCTGATTCAAACCTCGGGTGGCCCCAGCCAGCTCTGGTATCCCAGCCCAAATGTATTTTGCGAAGTCCCGGCTAACACCATGATCGTAAATAACATGACAGGAGTAAGCACCTACTCTTGGACAACCTCCGACGGGCAGAGCAGCAGTCTTCCGGCGCCCAGCTTTTCTTTTGCAGGATTCAACAATGTGGTTGTAACATTGGTTGCAACCGATGCCCAAGGATGCTCCAGCTCACGCGACTATACCATTACGATTGGCGACGTGATTGCCGACTTCGACCTCACCGACATCATCTGTTTTGGCGAATCCTTTCAGCCCGATAATCAATCGATCATTGCCAATCAATATGAGTGGACCTTCCCGCAAGGAAGCAGTAATCAAATGGAACCCACCATTGAACTACTTACTCCCGGATGGAATACCATCAGCCTTGAAGCGACCCTTAACGGCGATTGCGCCGATACAAAAACCGACTCCCTTTTCATTGAAACAGCCAATGCTAATTTTCAATTAAGCGACCCGTATATCTGCGTCTTGCCTCATGAACAAGAGTACATTAATTACTCTAGCACCAATAGCTTAAATGGTGGGCTGGATTATTACTGGATTTTGGATTTCGAAACGACGATGACGATTACTAACCCAACCATCAACTACACCAATAACCAAAGTCTTTTTTCCGACGGATTTCATCTTTTCTACGATACCCTCATTGTAACGAGTCCCAATGGTTGCATCGATACCGCCGTTTCCCAAACCGACATTTATTTACCCCATGTTTGGATGGCTATCGACCCCTTGGGAGGATGTGTTCCCTTCACTCCCGATGTGCAACCCGACATTCATTTCAATGTATGCCCCTACGATAGCATTGTTATGCACATTTGGTCATGGGGCGATGGAACAGTCGATACAGCCCTCGTTCCGCCACCCCACACTTATTCCGACACCGGAATGTTCAACCTCGACCTAACGATTATTACCGCTTTGGGCTGCGTGGTTGAAGAAGGATCCTTTGTCATGGTGGGCGACACGACCAATATCGCAGAATTTGAAATTCAACCACCCACTACTATTTGCGGCAGCGATAGCCTTATGCCTTTCAACACCTCCACCATCAACACCAATACCTTCAACGTAACCTGGCATTTAAATGGAGACTTGGCCGGTTCCGGATACTATGCGTATTTACACCCGGTCGATACGGGTTGGATGACCGTTTCCATGTTCATTAACCATAACCTCTGCATTGAGGATACGACGATTGAAAATGCCTTCTATGTCAATGGGCCAATTACGGAATTGGTAGGTTGGCATTTATGCGAACCAGATCCATATCATTACACCTTTAACATGATTAAAGATTATGGCTACGAGACCTTTTTATGGGATTTTGGCGATGGGAACACCGATAACCTGAATGCTCCCAATACCACCCACGATTACACCCAATCGCTCGATGGATGGGCATTTCTTCACAGCTATAATGCCACAACCGGTTGTGAGTACCACGATTCCATCCAGGTGGTCGTGAGACATCCGCTTGCGCAAATTGTGGCCGACACCCTCGATGTGTGTGCAGGCGATACCATCACCTTCGAATCCTATCAATCGCAAGATGAAGGAGTAATCAATCTCTTTTCCATCGATGGAATTTATCAATGGACTTTTGGCGATAGTACCTGGTACCCTTACTCTTCTCCGTACGATAGCTCCCTGATTTACTTTACCATGGACACCGTTGTAACCCACGCCTATAACGAGCCTGGGCAATACGAAGTCCAATTGGTTATCGTTGCCGAAAATGCGTGTACCGACACAACCACCATTTGGGTGAATGTGCGCAAGCCCCTACCCGATTTCGACTTATTAACACCCGACAATTGTAATCCGGTAACCGTGCAGTTCGACAACCATACCCAACACGATATTCCTATCGTCATTTGGAATTGGAATTTTGGTCCGGGAGGTAGCTCCTCGTTGCAGCATCCGCCGGCTCTTCAGTATTCGAATCCGGGAGCTTACCCAATTACCTTGCAGGTGATCGACTCGCTTGGTTGCAGTGGGAGTCTGACACAGATTCTATATTCGACCCAACCGGATGCCGATTTTGAACTTTCTACTCAACTGATGTGTCTTACCGACACCCTCACCGTGACCAATCTGAGCGACTTTTTAAGTCCAACAGCCAGCTTCACCTGGCTTATCGATGGAGTACCCGGACCAATAGGATTTGAACCATCCATTGTATTTGAAGAGCAAGGCGAGCATCTCATCGACCTAATCGTGAACGATGGTGGATGTATCGACACGGCTGCCCTGAGCAATACGACTGTGATGGTGGAAACTGCTCATTTCCAATTAGACACGACTATTTCCGGCAAGTGCAGTCCGGTATTTGTCGATTTTTCAATCGACCCGGCAGTGTACTACTTTAATTCCATTTGGTGGGATTTTGGCGACGGGAGTACCGGCCATGTTATTACACCACAACATGTTTACAATACTCCCGGCACGTATCAGGTTTCGTTCGAGGCAGTAACTACGGCAGGATGTACAGGCGTTTCGACCATCGATATACCCATTGGCGGATCGACCGTTGGATTTGAGCTGGAACCAAAGGAAATTTGCTTGGGCGATAGCGTCCATTTTACCTTAACCGATAGTTTGAATCTCGGCGACTTTTTCATTGATTTTGGCGATGGTACCGGAACAGATCAAGTTCCCGTATCGCATCCTTATCACCTACCAGGATTGAACGACACCGTGCAGGTCTTTTTTACTTGGACCGATATCAATGGAGAATGTCCGGATTCGGATTCTTCCTTTGTTAAAATTATTGATGTGCGACCACGCTTTTTGGCCGGACCCAATCATTCGCAAATTGAAGGTTGCGAGCCTTACGAGGTGCAATTCATCAATGAATCGGTTAATGCCGATGAGTATTGGTGGGATTTTGGCGATGGATCCACGAGTGATCTGATGCATCCCTTACATGCCTTTCAATCGGCCGGAGAATTTGAAGTTGAACTCACCATCTCCAATACCCAATACGGATGCGATGAGGTTTCGACCCAGCATTTGATTACCGTCAACCCAAGTCCGACAATCATCCTGGAACCCGACCCGGAGCTATGTTATGGCGACAGTGTGCAAATTGAGGCTATCGGTGAGCATGTGGCAAATTATACCTGGTCGCCCGACAGTTTCATCAGCGATATTTCTTCCCCTAATCCGATTTTCTATCCCCCTCAATCAATGACTTACAATCTCCATTTGGAATCGGATAAAGACTGTGTTTCTGACACCCTCATAGAATTGTTTGTGCAACAAGCTTTTGATTTGGATTTAAGCGACACCGCTCTGATTGTAGGTGAATACTTGAATCTCGATTTAGGAGAACGATACGAAGTGTATTACGAATGGAGTCCGCTAGATGGAATTGTTCAATCGGCAGGAGCCTATCCTATTTTTCAACCCTTAGAAAGCACGCAGTATCTTTTGGAAATAAGTGCCTATGCCAATGATAGTCTTTGTTTTAAATGGACCGACAGTTTATACATCGATGTGTGGTGGGAATTCACCCTCGATGTGCCATCGGTTTTCACTCCCAATGGCGATGGGAATAACGACCTTCTGTATGCTCGAGGTTGGGGGATCAAACAGCTGTTGGAGTTCACCGTTTATAACCGTTGGGGAGAGCAAGTCTTTTTCTCTCAAGACATGACCGAGGGATGGGATGGACGCCATCGCGGGCAAATTCAACCCGGGGAAACGTATTATTATCGGGTAAAAGCAGAGACTTATGATGGGCGATTCCTGGAAAAGGAAGGGATGGTTAATTTGATTCGCTAACCTGATCGGTATTATCGGAAGATAAAAATCGAAAATACTTCTTCCACAGATCGCCAACCGAGTTGAACTCCTCTCGAAAGAACACGCCTACCCCGCGGGTAAACGGACCTTTTTCATAATCGAGATTGGTGTTCGAACGATTAAATGCCTTTATCCGCACTTTTCCGGAAGGCGTAATCTTCAATTCGGCTTCCACATCGCCAACCATGGTGTTCGTGAAGGCATACTGCCCTCCCACTCCAAGGTTGCCGTTTATGGTAAGGTAGTCGTTGAATAACTGAGTACGCAGAGCAAATTCCAGCTCATCGGTTGAAAGCTCATTCCCCGGTCGGTATTTAAAACCAATATCGAAATCGTTGCTAATTTGCGAAATCCAATGCGATAACTGATTCGACAGAATCTCGGTGGTATTTTGCGAAAGGTTGGAACTACCAAAGGCTGATCCTCCGGCTAAACTAAATCCGGATAGCGGTTGAAACTGATTGATTACCAACAATGAAATAAACTGCTTATTAAGCTCATTTTCAGGCAACCCATCGATTATTGCTTGTTCGGTATCGGCTGAAGGAGGTAATTGGATTCCAAAATTAAAATCGGGTTCCAACAATTTTCCGTTCATGGCAATCTGACATTCCACTTGCAGTTTATTTCGATACACATCGGAGCTATCCGACAGTAAATCTTTCAATTGAGCCTGTGCTTCGTAGTATGCTACAATATCCATATCGGCCTCATAAGGGCTGCCCGTCCAACGGATTGTTCCTCCTTCTTTAATCTTAAACTTCCGGCTGAAAAAATTTGCCAAAGTGAGCAAATACTCACCCTTTTGGATGGTATAGTCGCCGTACATGGTAAAATCGCCTTGGGAATTAATCTCCATTTTAAGATTCGCGGTCCCATTCCCTTTGATAATATCGCCCATTTTAGAATCAAAAATCATTTGCACTTCGGCTTCCGGGGTAACTTCAAGATTGAAGTTCAATCGCAGGCCGCCGGGAACGGTCACTTCTTCGGGCGCTTCTTTTTCAAGGTTTTGTTCGTTCGGATTCACAAAAGTGACGAAGGAGCCTGAACTGGCCTCCGAACCTGAATCTAAAGGAATAAGAAAACTCGTCCCTGCTAAGGTTTTAGCATTGATATCGATTAATAGCTTGTTCAACGGACCACTCAAGCGAAATATTCCAGCAGCTAAAGCTCGCCCGTAATAACTGGCATTATCGTCGAAATCGGTATTGAGCACCAGTATTTTATCCGATAAAATGCTCAAATCCATCGCAATATTTCGAAAAGACCGATGAGAAAAATGGCCATTGAGTTGAGCCGGGTTACCATCCTGATCGGTCATGGCTACTTGGCTAAATCGAATCGTATCGGGAGTAAACTGAATAATATCGCTGAAGAAATAGCGAGTTTGAAGGTAATCGACTGTAAAGGCAGCCTTTTGGACTTTTAATTCACCAAGCAATTGAGGTTGAGAGGCTGGTCCGGTTAATTTCAATCGATTACTGATTAATCCGTTCATGTCGGAAAAAATACCGGTCAACCAAGGCTCAGCTGCTTTCAGGTTCATCTTATCCAAGGTAATCGATAAATCGAGCATTCCTCCATTTGGTTGAACCGTTCCATTCACACGCATCGGTGTAAGTTTTCCCGATTGAATCCGTGAATCGACTTCGACCAGCTTTAAGGAATCGTTCCACACGCTGGAAAGGAATAAATCGCCATGGTGATGTTCATTCAGGATGAATGAATCCACTTGTAAGTCGGCAAAGAATAATGAACCCTCTGGCCCGGTAAGAATACTCGCTGTTCCATTGATTAATCCGGCCGGATCGAGCGTCCAGTTGCGAGTTAAGGGAGAGAAATCGGCTAATTCAATATTCGACAGTTGCACCAAAAATGTATCCGTTTCTTGCCTGTTCAAGCCACCTCTCAAGCTTATCGACTGGTCGTTATGCAGCGCATTAAATGAATCGAGGAGCAAGCCATCGCTGCCAAATTGTGCACTACCCGGTTCAATAGACCATACCGAATCGGCAACGACAAGTTCGGAGGAAAGTAAGTCGAGAAAAAACCTTGGACTGGCAGGTGAACGGTCTTCTATATATAACAAGGCGTTGATATTCCCCTGATTATTTTGTGTGGTTCGGTTTTTCCATTGCAAACTAAACAAGGAGGTATCCGACTTGCTGGTCGAAACGAAGGTTAGGCTATCGAGAAAAAAAGATTCCGAAACAGTAATCTTTTCAGCATTCCAATCAAATCGCAATTCCTCAAAATCAGCGATTATGCTTGCATTCGCGTGCTTCACTTCAGTAGTATTGAATCGAAAAATCGGAACATCAAACATCAATTCAAAAGTGGGTGTTGATGAATTCATGCTTCCAAAAAACGTTCCTCCTTCTGGCAAACGAAGGGAAGGAAGAAAAGCTCGCAAAAGTGAATCGCTCGATTTCACTTCCAAGGAGTAAGTAAAATCATGTTCTTCCTCAACCGGTTCATAGGCTATTCCAGAACTCGGGAAATAATAACTTAAATATTGTGTCATTAAGCGCGGAATATCTTTGAACAGATACTGACCATCTATTTGCAAATCGAGTAAGGACGATTGCAGGCTCAAGTAACTATTTCCCGCTATTCGGTTGGCAAACAGCGCGAAATTATCCATTTGAACGGGATTCCCATTCCGATTATAGGCAACATCCCACAAGAGGATTTCTCCTTCCAAGTCGTCGAGCGTGCTCGCTCGGAAATTGGTTTGAATATCGGCACTAAAAGTGGCAATACTGTCGGAAGGAGTGAGTCCAAGAGCAGCTAAATTAAAGGTATCGACCAGAGCGGAAAAAGAGAAAAACGGAACTTCATCCGAAAAATCGATAATTCCTGAAAACTCAAGCGACAAATGCTCATCATCTACCTGCACGAATCCGTCAAAGCGCTTGTTTTCTTGCTTCCCTCGCAACTCAAATCCTCGGATGATTTGATTATTGAAAGATATTTCCTGCACCGTACCCTCCATGGTCGTGGTTGAAAAGCGATTGCCCGTTCGGTAACCAGATAGCTTCAGGTCCAGGTTTACATGTCCAAGCGACGATAGCGTAGGGAATACTTTCGAAAGCTGATAGTGCTCCGTTGCTATCCTACCCGTGTATTGCAAGGTTTGGGTTAGCGGATTCTCGCTGAGCTTGATATCGCTTAGCAAGGTTCCGGCATCGCTTTTCAACTCGCCAAAGGCGACAAAATCAGCTACAAAACCGGTAAAATAACCTCGATACGTAAATACGCCCAAGTCTTTCACCAGCGCTGGAATCTGCACATACGATTCCCCGGCTAAATCGGGTAGGCGCAAACTTTCGACATCGGCGGAATACGTTCGAAATGTTTCAATATCGGCATGAATAAAGGTCTCTTCCACTTCCGGCAAGCCCATAAACTGAATATCTCCCTTAAAACGAGTCTCATCACCATAGGCCAAATCGACGTATTGGCAATTCAAACTACCCACTTTGCCCGTTACATAGGCATCGATGGAAAGCTCATCCTTCATCCCTTCGAGACTGGGAGCAAATAGGGCTAGTTCCGATAAAAAGATTTGAGCATTTTGCAGATTGATTTCCATTTGAACCTGTTCAACAAAATCGGACAAACCATCATAATCCGCATAATCGAACCGTAGGCTTTTCAATTCCAAGTTCGATTCAGCAAGTTGCAAACGTGTATTCTCGAGGCTGAGAACCTGCGGATGCACCAACAATTCACCGGTAATTTGCTTCATGGTTAGGCCGGATGCTTCGCGGAAGGATAGCTGATTGAAAGTGGCCTGAATGGAGTCGGAAACGAGTGAAAAATCATGGGCATAAATATTCAAATCGGTGAAGCGCAAATCGAAATAGTTAACGCCGAAGCGTTTGGGCTCAGCATCGAATCGGGTAATATAAACGCGAGAATCCTCTGTAGCTACTTCATCTGCAAAAATCTTCCATTTATCTTGGGTGGCAGATGCGCTGTCTTTTTTGAGGTATTGCACCAAAAATCTCAGATTGCTGTATCCATCGGCCTCTTTATTTAGGTGCATAAAAAACTCCGTCATCTTCACTTTTGTCAGGTGAATCGACTTTTCATCCCGCCGAATCATTCCAATGCCGGCATCAAGTTCACCAATGAAAAATAAGGTATCGCCTTGCTGATCCGACACAAAAACCTCTTCGAGGGTGAGTGTATTGAGAAAACGAAGGGCTACGTGTCCTACCCGAACGTCGACCTGCAATTCCTCGGCAACTTGCCCGGAAATATAGTTGACCACTTTCGTTTGGACATAGGGAATTTGCAACAGGCCAGATAGCAATAAGGGTATTGCAATCAGGCTGAGCAAAACATAGAGTACTATTTTCCGAAGTCGTTTAATGGCCGTAAAAATTTGTCTAAAAGTACGATGCTTTCGCTAAAACTCACAAACTGACCGAATATTTCACCTTATCCCATGTGTGAGATGCGCTCAAACAAAAAACCTCAATCCAAGGATTGAGGTTTTTCATTGCCAAATAGGTTCTTTAACCACCGTAAACGTGAACAGAGTTCGAAGCGGATGGCAAGTAATTCACTCCAAACCAAGCGATAAGTAACACCACAAAAGATAAACTCAGGGTCCAAATGGGGCCCATGAATACTTTAGGACGATGGTAACGATAATGCATGTAAATAAGGTATCCCATCCAAGTTAGGAAAGCCCAGGTTTCTTTAGGATCCCAAGTCCAGTAATGCCCCCAAGCTTCTTTAGCCCATAAGGCTCCGAACAATAAACCCAGCGTTAGAAAACTGAATCCGATGTAAACCAGATTATCGGCTAAGTGCAGAATTCGCATTTCCGGGCGAGTCTTGAAGTAATTCAAATAAAGGCCGTAAACGGCAATTAGCGAAGAGGCTCCTAAAACCACATAACTGATAATGTAAACGATAACATGCGGCACAAACCAAGGCGATTGCAATGCAGGCATTAAGGCCTTGTCGTGTATTTCGGGTTTGAAGTAGTTGAACGACAAGAATAAGATGGCCATGAAAAGACTAAAAATGGCGAACCAACCGTACTTCCAACGATGATACACAATCGCACCAACTAAGGGCAGCAAAGCAGAATACCACAATCGGGTTTCACCGAGGGTACGCATGGGCGGACGCTCCAACTTAACCCACAAAAGGGTTATAAAATACGACAAAAGAGCTACTCCTGCATAGGTGGCAATGAGCCCCCATACATTCGATTTTGGTTTCCAAAATCCAAGGGTAAAAAATAGGATGCCCACTAACCATAATAGGAAAATGATGAGCGCATAGGTTGGGAAATTTAACCAGACCATAATTATTCGTTTTCCGTGTTAATTTTTTCTTTTCGTCCGATCCAGAAAATATACAGCGAACCGGCTATAACCATAAAAATACCCAGGTAAACCAAAGGCAGCCAGGGATCGCGCACAATTTCAAGTACACTTAGGGTAGAATGACGTCCGAATCGTTCGTCGTAGCCTACCTGATAGATGGTGTAACCCATTCGCCGTACCGGCACATTGACTAACAAATCGAATTCTTCTGCTCCTTCGTCGGTAATCAGTTTGATATTGGAACTATACTCTTTGGCAACCGGTTGAAGCATCATCAGTGCAAATTGCTCGTCGAAATCGAAATATTCAGCTTTCTGAAAGGCATTTCCTGAGCAAATCCAGCCGGTTTTTAGGGTTTGATTTTGTTTGTTAAATAAGCGTATCTCCGCAGCAGGGGCACTACCCTCTCCTTTAAACTCCTGAAAAACATCTCCCTGTCGCATACTCTCCGGGTAAAACCGAAGGACTTCGAATTGCAGATTGCCTATTTCACCTACGTAACCTTCGGCTGCTTCGAAGAAGGATTTATGCTCCTCGCCAGCTAAAGCTCCCAAGTTCTTATCAATGATTCCCACTTTAGGAGGATATTCATCTATCATGAAATCATTCAAATGAATAGCAAAAGGCATTTCGTAAGCCTGACCTCGATAATCGGTAGCGACGTCGGTTGTTTTGCCTTCGTTTAAACTCATTCGCAAACGCATCAAATCGCCAGAGCCTAATATACCTCCCACAATAATGATCCAAAGCCCCAGATGATTCAATAAAAAGCCGATATTCTTATTCTTCCAAGGGAGAACTTTTCGGAGGGTAACAAAGCCCAGCGTTAACAAAAAGTAAAGGACTACCAACAAATAGGGCCAACTGCGCGTAACATGCGATAATCCGAGGCGGCGCACTAAGTCCGAGGCGGCGGCATCTTCCTGAAGGGTGAATCCCATCATGAGAATGAGCACTGTAAATATGCTAATGGCACTCACTGCTGCTGGCACGCGTCCCATCCATTTCACTATCGGATGATCCTTGTACAATACGTATGCAATGACATTAAAATTGAGGATACCCAGGAGGAGATAGAGATTATTGGGCCACGATGGAGCCGATACACCGCTCCCTCCGCTAATAAACTCGATGAGGAAACCAAGCAACATAACAGCAAAAGCAATCACGAAGCTTTCTTTGTACGACCAGGGATGCTCCCAGGTTTTTCTTTTCACTTTATTCATGGTAAAAATCACATTATTCTGTTGAGCTTTAACAGCGCCGCAATTTACGAAAGTTAACAGACAATATGGTCTTAATTAGACCGACTCCACCTTATGCTATTAAACAGCGATTCAAGGTGTTCGAAAGCGTTGTGTAACATCTTTTTTCGGCTTCGATTCCATTACTTTTGCAGAGAATTGAAAAAAATCAACTTAAAATATTGTTTCTTATGCATTTACTTCAGTCTATTAAAGAAAAAGCCCGGCAAAATCCACAACGAATTGTTTTACCGGAATCGATGGAAGAAAGAACTCTTCAAGCAGCCGACATCTTACTCAGCGAACAAGTAGCAAGAATTCAGCTAATTGGAGATCCAAAGCAGATTTTACAAAAAGCTGAGTTGCTCGGACTAAAACACATTGCCCATGCCGAGTTAATAGACATGAGTAATACCGATAAAATCGATGCATATGCCCAACTCATGGTCGAAATCCGAAAAAACAAAGGGATGACCTATGAGGCGGCTGTGGAACAACTTAAAGATCCTTTATATTACGCGTGTTTAATGATTAAAGCGGGCGACTCCGATGGCGAAGTGGCCGGAGCCGATAATGCAACCGGCGATGTATTGCGACCTGCTTTTCAATATGTTAAGACCTTACCCGGTATATCGGTTGTTTCCGGAGCCTTCATCATGATGTTAAATCAGGCAGAATTTGGGGAAGATGGAATCCTCGTTTTTGCCGATTGCGCCGTGCACCCGAACCCTACGGCCTCCGAATTGGCAGAAATCGCTGTCATGACCGGCAAAACCACCCGAGCTATTGCAGGATTTGAACCCCGCATTGCCATGTTGAGCTTTTCTACCAAAGGAAGCGCAAAACACGAAATGGTCGATAAAGTGGTCGAGGCAACTCGATTAGCTCAGGCCATGGCTCCCGATATGAAAATTGACGGTGAACTTCAGGCCGATGCGGCTATAATTGCTAGTATTGGAAAGAAAAAAGCACCCAATTCAGAAATTGCCGGAATAGCCAACGTTTTGGTATTCCCAACACTTGAAACCGGCAATATCGCTTACAAATTAGTAGAGCGATTAGCCGGAGCACAAGCCATCGGACCCGTGCTACAAGGAATGGCAGCTCCCATCAACGACCTGTCGAGAGGTTGCTCCGTTAGCGACATTGTAAACCTGGTGGCCATTACCGCCAATCAGGCAGCTGAAAAATAAATCAACTTAAAATATTCAAACGAATGGCAGAAATAGTAGAATCCATCGAAGGATTTGGACTTAGTAAAGGGAAAAAACATAAAGGATCCTTATCAAAGGTAGGCATTATCGGTTGCGGTACCATGGGACAAGAAATCACGCTCGAAGTAAGCAAAAACGGTATCGACGTCGTTTTTATCGACTTGGATGAACGCAAAATTCGTGAAGCACTCGAAGCCATGGAGCTAGTACTCGATAACATGATTAACCGCTGGGGACTCACAGAAAGTGAAAAGAGAGGAATCCTCCAAAGAATAAAAGGGAGTTTGGATTACAGCGACATTTCCGACTGCGATTTAATCATTGAGGCAATCAATACTAAGAAGTTAGGAACCTCGAAAGAAGCTCGACAAGATGTCTTTAAAAAGGTAGAATCGGTCGTTAGACCCGATGCCGTTATATGCTCCAATACAGCGACTCTTATGATCTCCGACTTGGCAATGGTGCTTCAACACCCCGATCGGGCACTGGGACTTCATTTCCTCAATCCGGTCGATAGCACCAACATCGTCGAAGTAGTAAAGGGTTTCCAAACCTCCGACGATGCGTACGATTTCGTGATCAAATTTGCCGGCATGCTTCGCAAAAAAGTAATTCGAGTAAACGAATCGCCCGGAAATATTCACACTCGGATGGTATGCCCATACATTAACGAAGCCTGCAACATCCTGATGGAAGGAGTTGCCAGCGTGAGAGACATCGACATTACCATGAAACAAGCCTCAGGCAATCAATTTGGTCCATTTGAAATGGCCGACCGAATTGGGCTCGACAAATTATTACGTTGGATGAACAACCTCTACGAAGAATTTGGCGAATTGAAATATAAGCCATCGCCCATTATCAAACGACTTGTAAGAGCCAATCACCTTGGACAAATGACCAGCATTGGGTTTTATAAGTACGAGAACGGTAAGGCCACCGAACAAACGGTTACTTGCGCCGAAATCAACAATTAATCACCATTATTGGCACCTACACCCGGAGCCAGCTTTTTTCCAAACGATTCAAGAAGTTAAACCATATGAAAATTCTAGTTTTAAATTGTGGTAGTTCATCCATAAAGTATCAGCTCTTCAACATGACCGACGAAAGCATTCTTGCTAAAGGAATTGTTGAAAAAATCGGACTCAAAGGGTCCTTTCTAAAATTCAATGCCCCACAGGGAGATAAAGTCAAACTCGAAGGAGAAATTTTAAGCCACCAAGATGGAATTGAGTACATCCTGGGGGTATTGACCAGCGAAAAATACGGTTGCCTAAAATCGCTTAACGAGATTGATGCCGTTGGCCATCGTGTGGCGCATGGCGGAGAACAGTTTAGCGAAAGTCAGTTTATCGACTCCTATGTTAAAACTGAAATTGAAAACTGCATTCAGCTTGCACCGCTTCATAATCCGGCTAATTTAAAAGGGATTACAGCCATGGAACAATTGCTACCCGACACGCCTCAGGTAGCCGTTTTCGACACGGCCTTTCATCAATCCATCCCGGATTACGCCTACATGTATGCTATTCCCTACTCTTTGTATGAAAAATATGGTATTCGTCGCTATGGATTCCATGGGACCAGCCACAAATTTGTAGCTCAAACAGCGTGTAACGAATTGGGTATCGATTTCAATCAGCAAAGAATCATTACCTGCCACTTGGGAAATGGTGCTTCCGTTGCTGCCATAAAAAATGGAAAAAGCGTCGACACATCCATGGGTCTAACTCCGGTAGAAGGGCTTATCATGGGAACCCGGGCTGGCGACCTCGACCTGGGGATTCTTACCTTCATTATGGAAAAGGAACAAGTTAGCGGGCACATTGCGAATACCATCGTAAACAAACACTCCGGTATGCTGGGAGTGTCGGGTGTGTCGTCGGATATGCGCGAAATCGAGACCGCTGCAGAAGAAGGACACAAACGAGCAGCACTTGCTCTCGATATGTTCCGTTACCGATTGCTCAAATACATTGGATCCTATATCGCGGTGCTGGGTGGAGTCGATTTGATTATTTTTACCGGCGGAATTGGAGAAAATGACCCGGCAACCCGACAGTTTATCGGGGAACAACTTGCTTTCCTGGGTATTCAGTTCGATTCCGAAAAAAATGCTAAACTGCGGGGGCAATTGGCAATGCTGAGCACACCCGAATCCTCGGTTAAACTAATGGTTGTTCCAACCAACGAAGAGTATGTTATTGCAAACGACACACAAAGCATTATAAGCGCAAGAGTACAAACTAACTAAAGCATCACTTATGGCCATTACGCGATTAAGCGATTTACTCACAGCATTACAACACGACAATCATCCTATGCGCCTCGTGGCAGCCTATGCCAACGACGCTCACACCATCGAAGCCTGCTACGAAGCGGTTAAAAACAACCTGGTAAAAGTATGCTTGGTTGGCGACGAACCAAGCATCCGGGAAGTATGCCAGTCCCATCAAATACCCATCGAATCCTTCGAGGTTGTTCATGAACCAAACGATCAGGCTGCTGCCATGAAAGCAGTGGATCTAATCAACGAGGGGAAAGCCGACATTTTAATGAAAGGACTCGTCAGTACCGAAAAATACATGCGAGCCATTCTGCATAAGGAAAGGGGATTAATGGCTCCCAAGTCTATCCTCAGTCATGTAGCGGTTATTGATAATCCGAATTACCACAAGCTCCTTATTGTGGGCGATGTAGCCGTAATTCCAGCTCCAGAATTGCCGGAAAAAATTGCCATTGCGAATTACTTGATTGATACCGCACATGCCCTCGGAATTGAAAAACCTAGGCTGGCCATCATCGGAGCAGCCGAGACGGTTTCGCTACGAATACCCAGTTCGATGGATGCTGCCATCTTGAGCAAAATGGCCGATAGAGGTCAATTAAAAAAAGCCTATGTCGATGGTCCCCTTGCCCTCGACTTAGCCATCGATGCTGAATCGGCTCGCATTAAAAAGATTGATAGTCCTGTTGCCGGAAATGCCGATTGCCTCCTCTTCCCAAACCTGGAAACTGGGAATGTATTTTATAAAACCAATACCAAACTCATGGATGTATCGGTTGCGGCCATTGTAGCTGGAGCAAAGGCTCCCTGCATTCTCTCGTCGAGAGGCGATTCAGCCCAAACCAAACTCTACTCCATTGCACTGGCTGCTATGATTGCGAAAAATCATTAACACCCTGTAAAAATTCCTTTATGGCTACGTATAAAGTCCTGGCAATTAACCCCGGATCGACTTCTACTAAAATTGCTGTTTACTTCAATACGCATGTCCGGTTTACGCGAAACATCAAACACAGCCCGGAAGAACTTGCTCCTTTTAAGAAAATAACCGACCAGTTTGAATTCCGGAAAAATCTCATCATTCGGGAATTATTATCGGACGATATCAAGCTAGAGGAACTTTCGTGCATCGTGGGTCGCGGCGGTCTTATCCACCCCATTCCTTCCGGCGTTTACGAAGTGAACGAGGCAATGAAGCACGATTTAGTGCACAGCCCTCTTGGGGAGCATGCCAGCAATTTGGGAGGACTTATTGCCGACAACCTGGCAAAGGAGATTCCCGGAGTAAAAGCATACATAACCGATCCCGTAGTAGTTGATGAGATGCAAGAAGTTGCTCGATTTTCGGGTCACCCTCTATTCAAACGAATTTCCATTTTTCATGCCCTGAACCAAAAAGCAATTGCTCGTTTGCATGCCGAATCGAAAGATTTGCAATACGAAGATCTGAACCTCATCATTGCTCACCTAGGTGGTGGAATTTCGGTTGGAGCGCATCGGAAAGGAAGGGTAATCGATGTCAACAATGCACTCGATGGAGAAGGTCCTTTCTCGCCCGAAAGATCTGGAACGCTGCCAACCGGACAGCTTATCGAAATGGCCTACAGTGGAAACTATTCCAAACAAGAAATGAAGCTCATGATTAAAGGTCAGGGAGGGATGGTTGCATTCATGGGAACAAACGATGCCTGGGAAGTGGAAATGAAGGCTATCGATGGTGATCCGGAAGCTATCGCCGTGCAAGACGCCATGTGCTATCAAATTGCAAAACAAATCGGTTCCATGGCAACTGTATTAGAAGGGAAGGTAGATGCGATTCTGCTCACCGGCGGAATTGCTCACAATAAATACCTGGTCGAATATGTCGGAAAAATGGTTTCCTTTATCGCCCCGATTGTGGTTTATCCGGGGGAAGATGAGCTCAAAGCACTCGCATTCGCAGGCTTGCGTGTGCTGCAAGGTAAAGTAGAGCCTAAAACCTATAACGGCGAATCGAAGCCTGAATGATCCGATCGGCTTGTTTAATGTATCGTGAACAATTGAAGGAAGTCGCCCGTTCGAAAGAATTACTTCCGACTCACTCAATACCAGCACCTATGCTAGCCAATTTTCTTACTTACTCCATTATAGTACCCGTTTACAATCGACCTCACGAAGTTGAAGAACTTCTGGAGAGTCTTGTTCATCAAAGCTATACCGACTTTCAGGTAGTAATCGTTGAAGATGGATCCTCCATACCTTGCGACAAAGTAGTTGATGCCTATCGTAGCAAACTGAACATCAGCTATTTTACTAAAACGAATTCCGGTCCGGGTACGACTCGAAATTACGGATTCGAACGAGCCGAAGGGAACTACTGTATCTTCCTCGATTCCGATTGTGTTTTGCCTCCGCAGTACATGAAAACCGTGGTCGAAAACCTAAAAGAAAATTATACCGATGCTTTTGGTGGCCCCGACAAAGCGCACGAAAGCTTCAGCCTCCTGCAAAAAGCCATCAATTATTCCATGACATCCTTCTTTACTACAGGAGGAATACGCGGCGGTGGCGAAAAACTCGACAAATTCTATCCGCGCAGCTTCAACATGGGCTACTCGCGCGAAGTGTTTGAATCAACTAAAGGATTCGCTAAAATGCGCTTCGGGGAAGATATCGACATGAGTTTACGAATACTCGAAAACGGCTATTCCACCAGACTGTTCAAAGACGCATACGTCTATCACAAAAGAAGAACGAACCTAAGACAGTTCTTCAAACAAGTTTTCAATTCAGGTTTAGCTCGAATCAATTTATTCAAACGCCATCCGGAATCCCTTAAACTCGTTCATCTGGCTCCTGCCATTTTCACCATTGGACTGGCCTTCCTGGTTTTTCTTTCTATCGTAGAATCAAGCTGGTTTTTGCTTCCGGTCGCTGCACACATGGCACTCATTTTCATCGACTCCACCATTCAGAATCGATGCATCCGAGTGGGGTTCCTTTCAATTTTGAGTTCCTACACTCAACTAATTGCCTACGGACTCGGATTCTTAAAAGCTTTCTGGAAAAGAATCATCCTAAAACAAGATGAATTCGCTGCCTTTGAAAAGAATTTCTATCGGTAAACTCCTTTCTCCTTAAATTTTTAAACTGAAACCCAAGGTCGGAAGAACTGTTCCGCCTAAGTTTTGAATAGTGCGTAACTGATAACGCTCAGGATTCTCAGGATCAATCATGACCTCGCCATTCTCGTCAAGATTGGTATAGATAGGAGTGGATGCCGTTTTCTTGTTCAATACATTTTGAACATCGACATACAGATTCAACACAAACTTTTTGAAGTAAAATTCCTTATCGATACGAATATCCAACTGATTAGTAGAAGGTAAACGCAAAGCATTATAATTATCGTAATCGACATAGGCTTGGTTCCGAATATCCCACGAGGCAGCCAAAGTCGATAAGTCCATGTCGATAGGAGAATACGGACGACCTCCCAAATAGCGCCAGCGAGCTGCAAAATTCCAGCTTCCGGGGGTACGATAAGAAGCAATTAAATTCACCAACTGACGATTATCCCACGACGAAGAACGCAATTGGTCGTTTACGTCGGAAAATTCACTGCGGAACAAGGTATAAGTTACGGTAGCGTTAAAGTTATTGTAGTCGAGTGCTTTAAAAAGGAATTCCACTCCGTATGCTCGTCCAAATCCATCGGAAACAACCGCTTCGTCGCCAACCTGCCCAAAATCAGTTCCTTTACTCGCCAGGCTGATTCCTTCGACCACCGATAAAGGATAGTTATCATAGTGCTTGTAAAAACCTTCCACTGTGAAACTAAGCTTCTCCTTAGGAAGATACTCAAAACCCATAATTGCCTGATTGGAAATAACATATTTGAGCGCTTCGGTTTGATTCACCAATTGATTCATCGTATTTCTAAATCCAAGCGTCGTGTAAGAGGGAGCCATAGCATAACGACCAATATTCGCATTCCAGTTCAAGGTTTCGGTAAGGCTATACGTAGCCGACAAACGAGGAGATAGCTGATTCAATGGGTTTCGCATCGGTTCGTTGTAATTATTTCCGGCAATGTTAACCCCAAACGATAATTGCAATCCGTCGATTAAATCTTTGTCGGATATCTGAAAGAAGGCATTATAGAAAAAGAGATCCAACGCAGTGTTGTAATTCAAGGGCAGGACTTCGTTATCCTGGAAAAATAAACGGAAGGTCTCATTGCTGTATTTAGAGAACTTACCTCCCGCACCCCAATTAATCCGGTAGCGAGAACCAAGATAAGTACGCTCAAAACGAAATTTGTTTTCAATCTCGTCCGATAAATAATCCGAGATTCGCATCAAAGACTCATCATTGTTGAGATGCTTGTAATTCGCATTTCGAAACATGTTCCGACTCAGCACCCAGGTATCGTAATAATCGCCTTGGAAATATTTGTACACCGCTCCAATCGTATAATTCCATTGCTTATAAACGGGCAAATAGTTCAGAATGTATTGCTGACCTTCGTCGGGGTTTTCCAATCCGGTATTGAGCACCATGTCGTCGATTGCTCCCAGTCCCAAGATAGTAAGTTGACTCTTTTTCGATAAATCGACCTTGTACTTAAATTGAAAATCGGTATACGTCGGCAGGAAAGGTAAGCCGATGGCTGAAAAGAGAAATTGCAAATAAGACTGGCGAGCCGAAGCTATGAAAGAAGCATTCTCCCCTACCGGACCTTCCAGCGTTAAGGCTGCGTCGGATGCTCCAACCGCTACTTTTGCCTTGTAAGCGTCGCGTGAACCATCGCGCTGACGTATTTCCATAACCGAGCTAAGAGCATTCACGCGGTTGGCTGGGAAAGCGCCCGTATAAAACGACACATCCGAAACAAAATCCGGATTGATAATTCCGACACTTCCCCCCGATGCTCCTTGCGTTGTAAAGTGATTGATTACCGGAATTTCGACACCATCCAAATAAAATACGTTCTCGGAAGGACCACCGCCGCGCACGATTAGGTCGTTGCGGTTAGGGTCGGTAATCCCTACACCGGGAAGTGTTTGAATTAGTTTGGAAATATCGCGGTTAACCCCGGCACTCTTTTCAATTTCCTGAACACCTAATGTGGTGACCGAAAGCGGACTCTCAATTTTTTTGATGTTGGGTTTTTGACGTACAACAACCTCCCCTACCATTAAAGCCGATTCCTGCACGGCTACTTTGACGTCGGTAGTTTGATTTCCCTGTACCTGAATTTCCTGCGAATAGGTTGTTTCGTATCCAACCGAACTAACTAACAAACGATAGAATCCGGGACTTACATCTTCTAAGAAGAAATCGCCATTTATGTCCGTAATTGTTCCGAGGTTAGTTCCGTCGATTACAACGTTTGCAAACTCAAGCCCCAGGTTCGATTTCGCATCCACTACTTTCCCTTTTACACGTCCCGACTGAGCATGAAGGGATAGGGTAGTAAAAGTTACCAAGAAGAAAATAGCCAAGAAACCTTTCAAGATGAAAGGAACAGAGTGCGTTGTTTGGTTTCTTTTCATCGTTTGCATGTTGCCAGTGATAGCCTTAAAGTTCTTAATGATGTGTAACGAGTTTATTTTTTTCATGAGGACTTTTCCAATCTTTTTCGGACGCAAATATACTCTTTTGAGGCAAACATAGATTAAATTTGTACTATTTGTTTAATCTTTTTAAGATTTATTTAAACAACAATCAAGTAACCAGTCTAAAAGACTCAGAACAGAACGCATTTGTTCTTAACAATCAAAGGGTAAAAAAGATTAGCATTTTTAAGAAGAATGAATATTCAGTTCAATTTGTAACTTTGCAACCGCCTTGAAAACCATCCTGATGAAATCGAAAGAAATTCTGATACAAATAATTGAACAGCTCGACGAATTTGAAAACCAGTGCAAGAAAGTCGACATGGAAGTAAACATGAGCGACTTCATTGGTTTTTTAAATGCTAATGTTTATTCCCGTGGTATTAAGGCGCAATCGATTAGTGGCGGACAGGAAGAATATCCGGGCGGGATGGCTGCGACCAAAGATCGTGAAACCGACATATCGATCCTCATTGTGATGATGTATCGTTACGCTAAGTCTTATTTAAAGAAGGCTTTTACCAACAGTATTATTCGCACAGCCGATGAATTTTCATACCTTATTACACTACTTACTCACGAGAGCATGGTAAAAACAGAGTTAATCCATACTCAGGTAATGGAAAAAACTTCCGGGATGGAAATTATCAAGCGACTTATTCGCTTGAACCTAGTTGAGTCGTTCGACGATCCGATAGACAAGCGAAGCACACGAATTCGGATTTCCGACGAAGGGAAGCGCGAGTTGGGTAAAATCTTCCCCCAAATGCAGTTGGTTTCAAGGTTAGTTCCCGGCGATTTAAACGAAGCAGAAAGGAATCAATTAGCTTATTTACTGCGGCGACTCGATCATTTCCATCATCATCTGTATCAGGAGGCTAAAACCGAGCCATTGGAAAATTTGGTTAACAATTAGTTCATTCTATTCTTAGATTCGAACCTTCAAAATTCAGGGAATTAATCTACATTTGCCCGCAAACTCATATTCACTAACACTACAGAGCCATGTTGCCAAAATTTTTAATCGCTGACAATTCCCAGCAAGCACCTGAAAACATTTATGTGGTGCATAACGAGAACCCTCGTTGCATCTTTGAATGTGGGGTGGAAGAAGATTTTTTTGAAAATCATATCATTCACTGGATTGACGAAAAACCTTCCGATTCAGCAGCTGTTGAAGCACTCACTCAAGCTGCAGGAAATTTCCTCGACGATGAGCTAGACGCTCAAGAGCAATTATTTGAAGACGAATTCATGTTCGACGAAGAAGACTTCGACGAAGAGGAAGAACCCGAAAAATAATCGAGACTGAAAAAACATTTAAAAGCGATTATCTCATCATAATCGCTTTTTTTGTGTTTTATCGCATACCCATAAATCCCATTTACATGGAAATTAAAACGGCACAATTCCTAATGAGTAATTCCAAGTTGAGCGATTGCCCCACCCGGATCATTCCGGAATATGCCTTTATTGGCCGATCGAACGTTGGAAAGAGCTCCTTGATTAATATGCTTACCCGTCAAAAAAATCTAGCCAAAACATCGGGCAAACCGGGGAAAACTCGACTAATCAATCATTTCATCATTAACGACTCTTGGTACCTGGTCGATTTACCCGGGTATGGCTATGCCAAAGTGTCGAAAACCGAAAGGGCCAAGTTCCATAAACTGATTAACAGTTATTTGATTAATCGCACCCAACTCTTCGCACTATTTGTTCTTATCGACATTCGCCACGAACCCCAAACCATCGACTTAGAGTTTATGGAATACCTGGGAATTAGTGGAATTCCCTTTGCGATTATTTTCACGAAAGCCGACAAGTTAAAACCCGGAGCGATCGACCAGGCAATCGCTGCATACCGCGAAAAAATGCTCGAAAGTTGGGAAAGCTTTCCTGTCCATTTTGTAAGCTCGGCTAGCAATGAATTGGGACGAGATACCTTATTAAATTACATCGACGAACTCAATCAAACTTGGATTAAACAGCAATCGATTGAGTCCTAGAAGTGCCTACTAACAAAGGCATTGGTAAGTTTAACCCTTTTTAGGAAGTGTTAAGGAGTTCGACTTAAGTTCATTTTTCCTATGTTTGCAAAACTTTTTCCTTAATGAATCATTAAGTAAATCTTAATCGGAAAGTCACTTCGCCCATTTTTAGATTTAAATCATGGATATAACCTACATACTGCTTTTTATTCTGGCTTATTTAATCGGTTCCATCCCAACCGCGGTCTGGCTTGGAAAAGGCTTCTTTGGTGTCGATGTGCGTCAACACGGTAGCGGAAATGCCGGTGCAACGAATGTATTCCGAGTACTAGGCCAGAAAGCAGGGATAGCGGTTTTTCTTATCGATGCCGCCAAAGGAATGCTCGCAGTGAATCTTACCGACTTCTTTTTTGTTCCGATTCAAGATGAAAACTTACTTATTGGCTTACAATTACTTCTAGGGCTTTTAGCAATGGCCGGACATGTTTTTCCCTTATTCGCAGGCTTTAAAGGAGGAAAAGGAGTAGCAACCTTATTCGGAGTGGTTCTGGGCATCCATTTCTTTGCCGCTCTAACTGCCTTTGTCATTTTCTGGGTTGTTTTGCTGCTCTCCAAGTATGTTAGTCTTAGCTCACTTACTGCAGGAATAAGCTTCCCAATCCTACTCATTTTCGCTTTTGACAGCACCCCACTCTCTCTTACTATTTTTTCGCTGCTAGTAGCTGTTTTACTGATTATTACGCATCAAAAAAATATTGGTCGATTATTACGACGAGAAGAAAACCGCATCAGCCTTAAAAAGAAAAGCGGTCCTCTCCCCTAAGTCTCACCAATTTCAATTCTTCCTCCATTACAAACTCCTTTTGATTAGCTGCAAAATAAGTTTCGCTGACCAAAAATTAAATTTCAACAGCTTTTTAACACTTTGAAAATTTAGCTGATTTTAGCGTACTTTTGACCGCACACTAAAATCAACGAGCTATGTCATTATCGAACAATCCCTTGAAAATCTTCGCAGGAAGAGAATCGGAATACATTGGGTCTCAAATCGCTGCCCATTATGGAACCGATTTAGGGAAAATTGAGTTTAGAAAATTCTCCGATGGAGAGTTTGAAGTCGCCTTCGACGAAACGGTGCGAGGCGCCCATGTTTTCATCGTACAATCGACCTTCCCTCCCACCGAAAATCTCTTTGAATTATTGCTGCTAATCGATGCCGCTCGAAGGGCATCAGCCTATAAAATCATTGCAGTTATCCCTTATTTTGGCTTTGCCCGCCAAGATCGAAAAGATAAGCCGCGCTGTTCGATCGGCAGTAAACTCATTGCAAACCTTCTTACAGCATCGGGGGTAGACCGGGTAATGACACTGGATTTACACGCCGACCAAATTCAAGGTTTCTTCGACCTACCCGTTGATCATCTTTACGCATCGTCGGTTTTTGTGCCTTATATCAAAAGTCTGGAGCTGGAGGATTTAGTGGTTGCAGCGCCCGATATGGGAGGTGCCAAAAGAGCCAATAACTGGGCAAAGTTTTTAAGCTGCGAATTGGTGGTTAGTCATAAAGTAAGGAAAGCTGAAAATCAAGTTGATAGCATTACGGTAATTGGCGATGTGCAGGATAAAAATGTGGTTATTGTCGATGATCTAATCGATACCGCAGGCACCATAACCAAAGCAGCTGAAATTATGATGGAGCGAGGCGCCAAATCGATACGAGCAGTGTGTACTCATCCTGTTTTATCGGGTCCGGCGTACGAGAACATCGAGAAATCGCCTATTTGCGAGCTCATTACCAGCGACTCCATCCCCTTGAAGCAACAAAGCGATAAAATAAAGGTGCTTTCCATCGCGCCGGTATTTGCCGATGTGATAAAAAAAGTCTATCAACATCAATCCATTAGCTCAAATTTTATTATTTAATTCTATCTTTGCGCCCGAAAATTTAGGCGTTTAACGCGTGATGGGGACTCATTGAATCGATGCGTCCAAGTAGCGCACAAAGTGTTAACAATGAAAACAATTCAAATTAACGGGACTCCCCGTGAAGGCTTCGGTAAAAGAGATGCCAAAAATGTTCGTAAGATGAACCATGTACCCTGTGTACTGTATGGTGGTCAGGACAACATCCATTTCACGGCTCATGCCAACGAATTAGGAAAAATCATCTACACACCCAATGTG
This sequence comes from uncultured Bacteroidota bacterium, assembly GCA_937954085.1. GTDB lineage: Bacteria > Bacteroidota > Bacteroidia > Bacteroidales > M50B96 > M50B96. Next base: position 6,139 of record CALGAK010000041.1, on the reverse strand, counting down.
TATCAGGTATCTTTAAACATCGACGGAAAATCGGTCCCTTGTATCCTTAAAGACATTCAATTTCATCCGGTTACCGATGCTATCTTACATATCGATTTCATCCAGGTTATCGATGGCAAACCACTCGACATTAAACTTCCGGTCAAATTGAACGGTTTGGCAGCGGGTGTTAAAGCCGGTGGTAAATTAAGTCTGAACATGAAACGAATTAAAGTTCGGGGCATGATCGATAAGCTACCCGACTTTTTGGATGTAGATGTAACCAGCTTGAAATTAGGAAAATCAATCAAAATTCAATCGCTCAACTTCGATGGTTTGGAAGTACTCGAACCGAAAAATGCGGTTGTTGCCATGGTTAAACTCACCCGTGCTTCGCGTGGTATGGCTGCTAATGCAGAAGACAGCGACGAAGAGGCCGGTGATTCGAACGAATAGTCAATTTAACTCCTACCAATCCGTCTAAGTGAAATATCTAATTGTAGGACTGGGAAATATTGGAAGGGAGTACGAAAATACCCGGCATAATGTTGGGTTCGATGTATTGGACGCTTTAGCGAAAGCGTCCAATACTCTTTTTACCCCCGGCCGTTATGGCGACCAGTGCGAAATAAAACACCGAGGCCGAATCCTCGTCCTCCTAAAACCCTCCACCTACGTGAACCTGAGTGGGAAGGCGGTGCAATACTGGCTTACTAAAACAAAAATTCCCCTCGAGAACCTGCTCATCATAGCCGACGATTTAGCCCTTCCCTTTGGAACGCTTCGACTCCGCCCCAAAGGAGGTGATGCCGGTCATAATGGACTAAAAAGTATCCAGGAAACAATTGGGACTCAACAGTACGCTCGCTTACGATTTGGAATTGGAAGCGAATTTCCTCAAGGTCACCAAGTAGATTATGTCTTGGGAACCTGGAGCGACGAAGAAAAAAAGAAACTAGATGAACGATTAGAAACTTCGGGGAAAATCATCCTGTCTTTTGCAAGTATTGGGGTTGGCCTTACGATGACTCAGTACAACAACAAATAATTAGTACCGAATAAGCTTTTCTCGCTTAATCAGGTTCCCTTTCACATCCGACACTTCTAATAAATACAATCCTACGGGATATTGATTCATTGGAATGATGTGAGTTTGTTTAAAATCGGAACCTTGAGCCATGCGTTTCCCATCCATTGTCGATAATTGCCAGTGAATCAAGTCGGAGCTCGACTGGATGGTAACATGCTCCCGGACTGGATTCGGATAAATCGACAAACCTCTCGAAATCTCCTGTAAATCGGCAGTTAGAACCTGTCCATCATTTAATTGGAAATCAATCCATACTCCAGGAGGATCCACCGGGAGGGTCACACAAACCCAATCGGAGACTAATCCTGGTTTTTCCACTCGTAAACAATATTGACCTTCCGTAAGCGAGCTAAATCGAAACATCCCCGCAGGATTAGTCAGTAGGCTTTGAACAGGATCGCCCTCGCTGTTAAATAAGTTCACCACGATATTGCAGGCCATATCGGAGCTAACCTCAATTTCGTTCATTCCCCAGGCTGATTCATAGAAATCCGGCAAATAGGACGGATCGTTCCCAAGGGAAACCGAACCAGCAATACTATATTCTCCCGGCTCGCTAGTAGGATTATAATCCATGAAAACATCGACTCCACCGGTGAACCCCTGGGCCATCACTTTGACAGCCATCGGCCACTCGTTAGCATGTAAATAATAACTCGCAATCCACCCTGTTAAATGCGGTTCAGGAATAGCCTGAATCAGGTATTCAGCTGGCAATAAGCCTTCCAACTGATAGATTCCATTTTGAACGTCGCACTGTGCCACCGGGAAATAGCGTCCGCTGTTCTCCTGATAAGCTACAACCCAACCACCTGGCAGGTACTCTCCTAAAGAATTTTGAATCTGACCGCTTAGGCTTACAGAATACAAAGCTTGTAAACAGGAATTTCCTTGAAGTTGCCAAGTATCAGAATCGGGGCAAGTCGAATTAAAAATAGCCCTTGCCGGATAAACTCGATTCTCAACAGCTCGCCAAATGGAAAACTCAAAGGATTCACCCTCCATAAAACCGCTGGGATCGACCGATAATCCATTGTTCCCATGGGCAAATAAGCTTTGCGTATTTCCTTCCCAAACGATGTATCCTCCACAAGCCATGCTTCCTAACGAATCATAAAAGACGCCTACCAGGTCGTATGGATTCAGTCCCATTCCATTGAGCTGAACCGTTGCCGATTCAGGAATTACAATTTCATGGTAATCGCCCTGTGAGTTGAAATTCCAATCGGGCAAAACACTCAAATCGACAAATACCGGGACAAGCGATTCGCATTGCAATTGATCGCTTACACTAACTTGATAAGCTCCGTAAGCAGCCGAATCCAATTCGGCACCATTCGCACCATTCGACCAGCTATAGTGATAAGGGCCTTGTCCTCCGCTAGTTTCGAGATTCACCCTACCCGGTTCCAGTGTCTGTGGATCGAAAGCTTCGATAAAAGCAACGACTTCGAGGGCTGGGTTTTGTTCTAACGAGAGGGATTCAGTAAGGGTGTCGCCATTGGCTCCACTAATAGTAAAAGCATATATTCCGGCCACCAAGTTCGAGCGGGAAGAGCCTGTAGCCCCATCGCTCCAATTGATTTGAATTGGAGAAACACCCAGTATCGAATCAATCGAAATGCTTCCGGTACTATCGCCATAACAAGCCACGTGAATAAGTTCCGTATGATAATCGAGAAAAAGTCCGTTATAAGGTAGTTCAACACTATCGGAAGCGGCACAGCCATTGGCATCGTAAACAGTAAGGCTGTACCAGCCATAATTCAGTTGGTTTATTTCCGACTGCGATTGTCCTGTATTCCAATTGAAACTGTACGGAGGTGTTCCGCCTAAAGCCTCCGCTTGTATCAGTCCATCGTTGCCAACATCGACCGAAACAGGAGTAAGTACCCAATCAAACAACAAGGAATCCGGATTGTGCAGCGAAAAACTTTGCTCAACCGGATTAGACTGAATACAGAATAGACTTCGAATTCGGGAGGTTCCGTTGGCATAAAATTCTCCTTGATGCGACATGCTGGAGCTATACTCAGCCTCCATTACGTAGGTGGCACTATCCAATTCGATTTCCCAACGGAAAGACTCTCCTTCCGTAAAACCTTCCTTATTAGGAGTGACTGGGTCGTCACCATACACGCTGAATAGAATATCGCCACCAAGCCAAATAGATTTTCCTCCACAAACCCACTGACCATTATCTTGAAAGAAAACGGCTAATTGAGCCTGGTGAGGGACAGGCAAACCATTAAAATAGAGCGTATTTTGCGGCACCACGACTGAATGGACAAAAGTGGTAGAGTCAAAATTCCATGGGAGCGGTGTTCCTGGTTGATTTGAATTGACGTCGTTTACCGTAACCGAATAATTTCCGGCGCAAAGTTGAGCCAGGCTAGACTGCGAGGAGCCGTCGGACCAAAGAAAAGAGTAAGGTTGTGTTCCTCCACTTGGGTTTACTAAAATAGCACCTGAACAACTATCGTGGCAAAGCGGCTGAACGACATCGATTTGTACCTGCAAATTCATTTCGGGTTGGAAGGTTCCAAAATAAACCGGGACGAGGGTATCCCAAAGGCAAGCATACGGCGATTCTAATTGAAGATGATAGAGTTGAGCGTCAATATTCATGAGTTGATAGCCTCCTGCCCCATTCGACCACTTAGCCTGAGCATTGAACCAGTCCGGGGAATTAATCGCAATTGCAGCTGAGCCACCCTGAGTAGAACTGGCATTGGTGGTAGTAATCGACACGTCGGGATACACAGGATTTCCCGGAGTTACAACACTCATGTTCTGCGAATAACCACTGGAATGGGTAAGTGTGAGCTGGTAAAGCGTATTGGGCGAGTAGTTCTGAATAATTCCTGTGGTGGCTCCGTTGCTCCATTGATAGGTGTAGGAAAGATCGGCATTGGGTGGGTTAATGCGGAGATAACCATCGGATACATTATAACAAGTTGGCTTTTGCAAAATGAGCGATGGATTAGCGGTCATTTCGGAAGGATAGGAGAAAATGACCGGTTCGTTCATTACTGCCCGATAAACTTGAGCCGTTTGTATAGGCGGCATGGTCGATAAGCCTGGCTGTGGCCAGAAAAGGTTCCCTAATTCATCGGTAATTAAATGAATAGCAGGATTATACTTGAATACTGCTGCGGGATTAGGATTTAAAATCGGGTAAATCGAAAAGAAATCGTTGAATCCTGGAAATACTTTGACGCTATGCAGAAAACTTGCGGAGGCGAACAAACTGACCAAGCCGCTACTACCTCCGGGCGTAAAGAGCGAATCGTTCGGAAAGGCAACTCCGGCAGGGTAAAAATTCGGAGTAGCAATATAGTCTTTCTGAGCGCTTTGACTCCTAATTAGAAAACGGAAGGATTCACCCGTTTGGAAACCATTCGCTCCATTTTCAGCTCCATAGATCGACATAAATTGAGGTGATCCGGTCCAAACAGCATAACCAGCACAAGCCCACTGATAGCTTGAATCGTAAAACACACCTACTAAATCGCCCGGCGATAAATTAACACCTGAGAGTTGGACTGCTGATCCTCCGGGCAAATAGAGTTGATGTTGGATTGAGGTAGGTTCAACCTGCCAACTGAGTTTATAATTCGGGTTAACGGCGTGAATTTCGTAGTCGCGAAAATGAAGCTGCCCCAGGAAATCGGTGATGGTTACTTCGTAGTAGCCCGGAGCTAGGTTGAAAATATTTTGCGTCGTGTCGCCATTGCTCCACTGAAAAGAGGCCGGCAAAGCTATCCCTTGTAAATTGGGTCGGATAAATCCATTCGCGAGTTCGTCTGTAGCATTCTTCAATTCAAAGCCAGGTTCCAATGGCACTTGAGCAGTTAGAGAGCCTGTGCAAAGACTCCAAACTACCAAGGCAAAGCTTGCAAACCATCTTATTTGAGAAAAATACTTCACGAAATCAGCATCAAAAACCTGTTAAATGTATTAGAAATTATAGCCGAGTCCAAACTTAATTCCACTGGATTGAAACTGATAGCGGATTGATTCAACGTCCATCAGTTCGCGCAAGGATCGACGATAAAAAGCTTCGCCAAAGAGGAAATAATGAAAAGAAAAGTTGTATTGCAAACGGGCACTTAGGAATAAATCCGGACGGTAGCTGGGAAAATGATCGCGGGTTAGATTTAACAAGCTATTGGGTTCGGTCGTTTGTGCGGCTTGCCCTTCCCATCGCCACAGAAACGAGTGGATCATTCCAATTTTCAAACTGGTGGTAACTGCTCCATGGCTGGAAGTATAACCCACTAAGGTTGGAATTTCCCAAAAGCGATAAACCCCGCCAACATTCCAGGCATGCCGATTAAGGATGGTATCTGTTTCGATCTGAAAGCTCGAATCGGAAACCTCAATCCATTCGCTCTCCGTTACATACACAATAATTGTATCGCCATCGACAATCTGAAAATAGGAACTAACCGTATCTATTTGCAGAAAGCTTGTATCGAAATAGGTCCATAGGGTTTGCTCAAAAATGCTGGACTCTTCATTCACCAAATGGCGCGAATCGTCTATCTGCAAATAATTTAGTCCCGATTCGAAAAGGATGTTTCTCCTTTGCCATTGTAGTTGAAATCCCAACTCCTGAATCCGCATACTTGCTGGATGTTGATTCAATAAAGCTAACAAAGGTAACTGTTCATTATTCGTAGTTGCGAGGTTATACCCGGCTCGATGCTGGGCATAACTCAGCGAGACTGACCAATAAACCGGAGCAGGATAAGTGTGCTCTCGCTCACTCCCAAAGGCCATGGCAGGAGTTTGTTCCTTAAGGATCAAACCACGACGCGACATCGATTCCGGGATGAATAAACCAGCTTGTGACCCTTGAGAATAAGTATCGGATTCCAGGGCGGAGAAGCTAGGCGATTCGCTTACAGGATTGCTGCCACTAGCCATTTGAGCAGAAGAATTGAGGAGTAAAGAAGAAGATGATGAAGATGAAGTTGAAGATGAAGTTGAAGACGAAGTTGAGAAAGAAGCAGGAATGGAAGAAGAGGAAGAGGTTTGGGAAATGGCTTCAGCCATAGATTCCGG
>CALGAK010000040.1 GCA_937954085.1 uncultured Bacteroidota bacterium | reverse complement strand
CGCTGTTTAATCCACCTCATGGAGCATATACTGTTACGGTTACCGATGCGAATGGCTGCGAGGATGTATTCGACTTTAATATTCTCTGCTTAAATTTAGAATATCGGGATATTTACGATGCTACATGTAATACAGTATGCAATGGCTGGGTTGAATCCTTAGGAGTCAGCATTAATCCGTGTGGCGGCACTATTACCTTTCCAGTAAGTTTTGAGTGGTCGAACGGACAAGTGTACCTGCCTGGAACAAATGTTACTAATCTTTGCCCGGGAGAGTATTATGTAACTATTACTGATGCAGTGGGATTAATGGGAATTGATACCGTCATCATTGAACCAAGCTACAATCCAACTTTATCTACTAGTATAAATCATAATACTTGCCTTGGACTATGTGATGGATATGTTGAAGCAACCTTAAATAATTCATCGGCCTACCCGTTCATGGATTTTACCCTTTTCAACACGTCGTTTTATCAAAATATTTCCTCTTCCATTCCTCTAGGGGAATTCGACAATTTATGCGAGGGAACATACATGCTTTTAGCTACGGATTCAAATGGTTGTGCTGATTCCGTATCTATTGAAATTCAAACCCTTGAATTTTACAATGAGCATAGCTTGATTGTAAATAGTTGTTCCTCTGGTGATACAATGCAAATTGAACTTTCTACCACCGGATACTACCCCCCTTTTAGCTATCAATGGAGTCATGGTCCAACTACTCAGAACGTCCAAATTACTACCCCCGGCACCTATTATGTGACTACAACAAATAATAATAATTGTCAAATAGTCGATACCTTTAATATAGGTTTCGAAGATTTAGAAGTATTATTATTTCCAACTCCACCGACTTGTGCCACCATTAACAATGGTGAAATAGAAATTATTATAAATGGGGGCATGCCACCCTACATTTTTGAATGGAGCACAGGAAGTACCAATCAAAATCTAACCGGACTAGACATAGGACAATATCAGGTAACAGTAACAGATGCTCTCGGTTGCACAAAAACTGAAACAGTTTCGTTTACCGATTTTCTGTATTTATCTTCTAACCTACACGTAACTCCTCCTACCTGTGTAGATGCAAACAATAATTCTACCCTAGGAAGTATTGATCTTACACCACAAAATGGTCAAGCCCCCTATTATTTCTTATGGAGTAATAGTGCAACAACCGAAGATTTGGACAATTTGGTGCCAGGGACTTACACAGTAACCATTACGGATTCTTATGGATGTGAAGTATTGGATACAGCCTATGTACCTGACTATACACTAATTATTGATTTACACGATATTGGCCAAGGTTGTGATGGGGATTCCACCGTTTTAGCCTTACTCGAAAACGGAACCATCGATGCAGCCGTTTATGGAGGAACTCCTCCCTACACCTACTCTTGGAATGTATCGGGAAGTGACGCTCACTTATCTGGTTTACTGGATTCAACCGTTTATGTTTTAACCGTTACCGATGCAAATAATTGTTTTGGAATCGATTCCATTGAAGTAATGTCGCAACAAGTTATTGACCTTAGAAATGGTTGGTCCTTTTGGTCAACTTATATTAATTTAGAAGATATGGATGTTTCCGATTATTTTAATGCGAATGGATTATCAGCCGATATTATTATCATGAAGAATCATGTAGGTTTTGTTTATTGGCCGATATATGGGATAAACAACATAGCTGGATTCATGAAGGAACACGGTTATCAAATTCTAATGCCTAATACAGGGAACTTCTCGTTTACCGCTCGAGGTAGCTTGATTTGTCCTGAAGATTGTCCCATATTTGTCGATAATGGATGGAGTTTTATACCCTATGTTAGAAAGACACCCAATGCGATTTTTGATGAACTTGGTTCATATAATAGTTATATCGACGCAGTAAAAAACTCCGATGGGAATCTTTATTGGCCAGCCTTTGGAGTAAATACTATCGATTCTTTGTACCCTGGCGAAGGCTATACTATTAAACCAATTACTCCTTTCTCCTTCACTTATACTCCCAACGACAATACCATTGGAACTAAAACCATACAAAATGCAATTTACCCAACATTCGACAATTCCGATATTCGAACCGATGCCTTTATGATAGTTGGGATTCCAACCACTGCCTGGGAAACCGAACCAAATCATGGCTCTTTAATCCAGGCAATAGGAGAAAAGAATCAAGTGGTAGGGCGCGCATACTATTACAGCGAATTTCTAGGAATCGTATTATATGGGGATGATAGTTCTACCTTATTAGAAACGGAAGGACTCAGCGAAGGAGAAAGCTTTACCCTGGAAATTGTAAACCAAAGCACGAAAGCAAAAACGAAGGCTCAAATAGATCTAAAGAGCTGGCAAAGAGGTGATGGATATTTCCAAAAAGAAAAAATCAGTGTAGTGGCACCCAAATCCGATATTTTAATTGAAAATGTTAGTCCTATCTCAACTTTCCAAATTCTTCCAAACCCAAACTCCGGCGACTTTAAAGTGGTGGTAGAAGCCCAGCAGGATATCCAGGTTAATCTGAGTATTAGAAACATGCAAGGGCAATTAATTTATGCACAGCCAAGCATTTCACTTAATTCAGGATCGAATACCATCGAAGTTTCCAACCTGCCTGTTAGAAACGGAAGTTACATGGTTCAAATTCATGGTAAAGGTTTAAATATGAGTAAAACCATGATTATTTCGAAAAACTAATTAAGCCATGAAGAAATTAATCTTACTACTTATAATCTTGAGTACGATGGGGAGTTTACCCTCCCCTTCGTATGCTCAAGGAGAGGTTAATAATTGGGTATTTGGAGGAAGAGATATTTGGTTGGAATTTTCTACAGGTGCTCCCGAGTATTCTTCTATCGCCATGCAACAGTTCCCGGAAGTACTTACCGGGCCCTACCCTCCGGTAGATTGGAATTATAGCCAAAGTATTCCTTATAATTATTTTTTTGCTACTAGTTTTCAAGCAGCCAGTGTTAGCGATAAACATGGAAATTTACTTTTTTATGCTAACGGAGAAACCATATACCATAAAAATTTAGATACCTTATGGACATCAAACAGCATACTTATTGATCGAACGGAGGCATACCAAAGTTTATTTATCCCTAAACCTGGAAACTCCAATCGCTATTATTATTTTTCTGTTCCAGGAAATTATTTGCATCTAGGTTTACGTTATACCGAATTAGACATTACACTAAATAATGGACTGGGGGGGGTGGTTGGAACTCCTCACCAGATTCTTATGTGGGAATCAGCCAGTAAAGTTACGGCAACTTACCATGCTAATGGTAAAGATATTTGGCTGCTTGCCCACGAAGTAAATTCGAATAATTTCAGGGCTTATTTAATAAGCGAAAGTGGAGTTTCACCGAATGATTACGTAGTAAGTTCTATCGGTAGTACCTACACCGTGAGTTGCTGTCCTACACCGGCCCCTTTCCATGGAACCCCGGTTCATGGTCAAATGAAGTTTTCTCCTTCCGGCGAGAACCTGGTCGTGGCAGTAGAGGGTTTTCATACCGTGGAAGTTTTTGATTTTAACAAAGAAACAGGGGGCTTAAGTGATCCCCTTGCCATCAATCTTTTTCAACCTAATTACGTGGAATTTTCTTCAGATGGAACCTTAGCTTATGTTGGAAACGCTTATTTTGTTTCTGGATTCCATTTTGATACATCCGGGATCTATCAAATCGATTTATTAGCAGGTGACTCTAACGCTATTGCCAATTCTATTTCTAGGACAACTCCGAATCCTTGGTTTTACGGTTGGACAATTTCTCCAGCAGATTGTGTAAATAGTATCCAATTGGCTTATGATGGTAGTATAATAATAAGTTGCAACAGGCATGAACCTGTAACAGGTTTGTTTGCTCCTCATTATTTGTCTGCTATAGCTAATGCCAATGCTCCTGTCCCTGAAAGTGAGTTAGTGTTGGATTACTATACGTTCCCTAACACTATGTTTCGACCTAATAACCTCCCTTCCTTCTTCCCGCCATTCTTGGATAGAAACATCCTATTCGCCAATACCTGTTTGAATGATTCGGTGCTTATTTGTACCCAAACCAATACCCATTTCGATTCTATCCGCTGGGAATTTACCGACCCACTTTTAGGGCTTATTTCTATTCCTAACCAGGATACCATTTATCACCAATTTCCCGGCTTTGGGCCTTATGATATTACACTAAAAAGATATCGCAATGCCGGGATGGAACATGTGGTGAAGAAACGCTTATACATCTACCCTACGGCAAACAT
>CALGAK010000039.1 GCA_937954085.1 uncultured Bacteroidota bacterium | reverse complement strand
GTTCACTCCCGATAGGCTCCGCCACCGGGATCTTCGCTACGCTCCGACGTTCACCGTTCACTGTTCACCGTTCATCATTCACTTCCCAACAACCAGCTTCCGAGTAACTGAGCGGTTGCTGTTCTCGATGCGAATCAGGTAGATGCCGGGATTGAAATCGGATAAGGATACGCTTAGGGTTTCTTGGTAGATGGTGCCTGAGGTGTAGAGATTGCGGCCGGCCAAATCGAGGAGAGAAACCTGTGAACCGTGCGGCACATGCATCAGATTCAGTTGATCCTTGGCTGGGTTAGGGAAGATGCGAACATTCTCACCAAAACCGGAATAGGTGTCGGTTTGCAGCGGACTGTCGCCTACCAGTCGCATGATGCCGGTTGGATTATAACTGAAATATCCAACCAAGGTGATATTTCCATCGGCTTGAACCAGAATATCCGTTACATCGCTGCTAAAAAAGGTGCTTGGGAAGGAACTATCGAGCGTTCCATCGCTTAGAAACCGCTCCAGGATCATCGCTTCGTTTGGCGCTCCGAAATTGACTCGTGCAGCCAGTATCTTTCCATCGGGTTGTACGGCAATTGGATAACTACGGTGGTCGTTTATCGACAAGCCTACCGAGAAACTGGCATCGAGACTGCCATCGGCATTTAAGCGGTCGAGTCCGCTTATAATTCCTACGTAATTACCACTCACATAGATCTTTCCATCGGGAAGTAGGGCAAGATCGTTCACCATTCCATTGTACATATCGGTGGAGTTTCCCGGATGATTCCCGGCATCGAAGCTGGTATCGAGCGAACCATCCGATAGAAAACGTGCAATAAAATTATGCGATCCGATACCTGCGATGCTGTATCGTCCACCAGCCAAGATTTTTCCATCCGGTTGGATCAGTATTGGACCCACGTGCACACTCACGAAATCGGTGGTATCGGCAAAAGCCAGGCTTGCATCGAAGCTGTTATCGAGCGATCCGTCGGCATTCAATCGTACGAAACCGTTCACGGGTGTCTGCGATCCATTCCAGTAGTAGTCGTAAATAGTAAAACCACCCGCTACCAGGACTTTCCCATCCGCTTGTACCGCAATTGTTTTTAATCCGTGGTTAAAACCCGACCCCGGATCGAAGCTAGCATCGAAGCTCCCATCGCTGTTTATGCGAGCAATATTGCCCACCGTTACACCGGCTATTTCATCGAAATAACCTCCAATTAGGATTTTCCCATCGGGTTGTAAGGCAATTGTTTCCACGTAGTAACCCCACGATTGCTCGAAGGGACTCGTAAAACTTTCGTCGCGCGATCCATCGAGGTTCAAGCGAACCAGGTAAGGCGACGATTCATCGTTGTAGGTAGTGAACTGCCCACCGATCAGTAACTTACCATCTGGTTGTTGCACCACTACTTCGCATTTACCCGTCCACGAATCCGGACCAAAACCCGTTCCCGGATCAAAGTTGGGGTCAATAATTCCCAATTGCGACCACAAGCCTACTGCAGCTGCCGTCAGCATCCACAAAGAGAGTAGCATTTTCTTCATATTTGATCATTTTAAGGTTCAGAATTCATTCTTCGAACAAGCGTTCATTTACGTTATATCACTTAAATAAGCATATCAATAATACGTATAAATATTTATCGTAATTCATGAGGTGTTACGACTTGATTCTAAATATAAGTAATTAATATGCAGTGCAATAACCTTATTTATTTATCTATGTTCAAAATAATAGCCAAGGTAAGTCTGCGTGGTTTATGTAAAAGATGAAGCCTTTTCAGCTGAGCTATTTTGGGTGAACGATGCATCGACCTCACTTCACCCATTACAGCAAAGAGTATTTGTTTTTGCGACAATTCTATCGTCCTTGCAAAACGA
>CALGAK010000038.1 GCA_937954085.1 uncultured Bacteroidota bacterium | reverse complement strand
AAGCTGCTAAATACCTGTGGGGTCGCTTCGAAAGATTGATAAAAGCTTTCAATCCGATCGTTCAGGATATTGGAGATTTTAAAGTCGATAGAGGAACGGTTCTCTGGACCAAAGGTCTTGTTCAAGCTGAAATTTAAACTGTGGAAAGGTTCCATGTAAATATCAGGGAATAAACCTGCTCCCACAATCGATAGGGTCGGACCTTTCACATTGTAGAATAATCCGGCATTCAACCCCCGATCGGCATTCGCATAAGCAATACCTAAATTTATTACGTAAGGCGACTGACCTGCCATTTGACGGGTTGGTTCAATCGTTTCTCCTTCTTTTTCGTAAGTTTTACGGGAATTGAATTCAAGGTCGGTCATGTCGATTCGCGACTCTACCAAGGTGACGTTTCCATTGATATTCCAGTTGAATAAATAAGGCGACAGGAAAGCCAATTCTTTGCGCAATTCAAGTTCAATCCCTAGTAATTGACCATCGCCCACATTCCGAGGTTGGTACTCAGTGCTGGTTTGTTGCTCAGGAATACGAACCAACTCGATGGGGTTCTGGAATCGTTTGTAGAAGGTACTAACAGAAAACATTTGGTCGCGTTCCTGGAATAATTCCCAACGCAGGTCGATGTTGTCGATGTTGGTTTCAACCAGGTTTCCATCCCAGCTGCTGGTAACAAACAAACTTCCGTTGAAGATTCGGTTCGAGAGTGGGTCGAGAATTTGAGCAAAGGAAAGTTCTTTAAATGACGGACGCGCAATGGTTTGGGTGAAAGAAGCACGAAGGTTTTGCATCTCGGAGAGCGAATAAATTACATTCACCGAGGGGAATAAACGGAAGGATTCCAGCACAATATCGTTATCGAGGTTTCGACCATTGGTGTAATCGCCACTCGCCCATGCTTGATCGCGACCGGTGTGTCGTTGCACATAATGCTCTAAGCGCAGTCCTAAAATGGTTTTCAAACGAGGGAGGAGTTCCAGTTCGTTCGATACATAGGCAGCGGTATTGTGAATATTGGAGGAGTATTCGTTCGGGTTCGGATTGTTATTTCCCGACTGGTAGTAAATAGCATTCGGCCGATTTGGGTAGAGGTTATTCGGATCGAGCACCACCGAAGGATCGGGGTTGGGCCAGTCTTGTGGACCAAAGAACTGGATATCGTAGAATAGGATTTCGTAGAAGCGTTGTTTATAGGTGTAGTAGGTGCCGACTTTGAATTTTCCTTCCCGTTCTTTCCACTGATATTTCTTAGTAGCATCGAAACGAGCTGTTCCGTTGAACTCATTCAGGTTACGCCAGATACGAGCTGGATTTCCACCGGCACCCGCATTAAAGAACGTATCGGTAACGGTTTGTGTAAAGGCGGTTTTGCGAATGTCGGGGTCGTTCGATAGGGAGAATACCGGCGATACGCGCCAGTCTAGTTCCCAATTCGATTCTGAGAGTAAATGTGTTCCCTGGAAAATCAGATTGCTGAGCGAACGTTGGTTGTACTCGAGGTTGTCGGAAGTTGCAAAATAGCCCGATTGCCCTACTGCCTCGCCATCGTTATCGATGAAGAATTTACCTGCGCGGCTTTCGCCATTTTGTAAATGCATGGCCATCAGTTTATATTTTGATTGCTGGGTTTTGTAGGCTAATCCGCCCAGTAAACCTACCAGCACATTTCTTTCTCCCAATTCACCGGTTTGAATGGTGGCATAACGCATTTCATTCAAGCTTGGGTCGATGAATCGCTGAAACTCACCGTATTCAACTTCGCTGTAATATTTGTAGTCGGATTTATAACTAGCGGAGAAAATGTAGCCTAGTTTCGGCTTTACTCCATCTTCTTTTTCTTGAAGCTCCAATTGATTTCCGAAAGTGATGCTGGCGCTGAAATCGGGTAAGCTGGTTTGACGCTTGGCCGCAAGTTCAGGATTAAAGCTGGAAACGAAATCGTTCACTTCCTGCGAGCTGGCACCCGATACAGGAGTTGGGATGTTGGCAGATCGGGCTCCGTTTGGCAAAGCTCGAGTTCCATCGTCGAACCCTAGGAAGTCGGTAGAACCACCATCGTAGGAGAGATAATCGGGATTAAAGTGCATTTGAGGGTTCACCGATGTGCTGAACGAATAACTGAAAATTTTCTTTTCGGGAAAATCTTTGGTTTCAATATCAAGCAATCCTCCGGTAAAATCAGCGGGTAAATCGGCGGTAAAATTCTTTAGAACCAGCATGTTGTTAATGAGGTTCGAAGGGAAGATGTCCATTTGTAAACTATTCCGATCGGGGTCGAGACCGGGAATGTTTACTCCATTCAAGGTCGTTTTCGTATAGCGGTCGCCAAGTCCACGAACATACACATATTTCCCTCCTTCAACCGACACCCCTGTAACACGCTTGGCGGCTTCTACGGCGGTTGCATCGCCAATTAGTGCCATGCGCGAAGCCGAAATTCCATCCATAATCACCGCCGATTTGCGTCGTACGGTCTGAAGAGCCATTTCGGTAGTACGAACAATTTCGGCCGAAATAACTACTTCGTTCAACTCAAGAGAGCTTTCTTTTAACCGCAGGTTATCCAAATAAGTTACTTCGTCGGGCTTCACGTCAATGTCGTTAATGCTCAAAGTGTTGTATGAGATATACGAGAGTTGAATACTTGATTTTCCAGCTTGCGTTTCGATGCTGAATTCTCCATCCAGGTCGGTAATGGTTCCTTGTGTTGTGCCTGGAATAATTACGGTGACTCCAACCAGCGTTTCTCCGGTTTTATCGTCGTAAACCTTGCCACGAATGATTCCTTTCTGTGCAAAAAGGAAAGAAGGGAGAATAAGGAGGCTAATGAGTAAGAAGCGTTTCATGGATTGACAGCAAAAATGATTAGTTAGGTTGATCGGAAGGGTGATTTTTAATAGAATGTTGATAATCAGTATAGTAGATCGAATTGGGCTATGAATTACCTAAAAAAGGAAACAGACTTACCCGGGATTTGGATAAGTCTGTTCCAGAACTTTGATATAATGGATTCAATGTTTTGCGAAAGGAATATTATAATCCGCTTAACATACCAGCTTTAGCAGCCCAAGTCCAACCGAAAGCAGAAGCATCGGCTTTAGGAGAACCACCAGCGGTAATTCCTGCAGGAATGTCACCATTAATGTGCGATGCAAGATTTTCTTCGGTAACGTCGAATTCGATTCCTTCGAAAGTAACACCAGCAGCAGTTACGCGGTTAACCATTTGACCTTCGGCAATACCGGTGAAATAGATGTCTTTCAAAGCAACAATCGAGTTGTCGTCAACATTGATCAGGTCTTCAGAAACGCGGTCTTCCGAACTGGCAACTACAGTACCATTCACGAAGGAGTGTCCGGCTTCGTAAGAACCTTCTGGTCCGTCTAACTCGAAGCAATGTCCGGCAGGAGTAACAACCATGAAGTTGTCGCAAGTACCAGCCCAAGCTTGATCGGTATCCATTCCGTCGTCGCCAACGTTCCAAACCAACGCGTTTTTAACGTTAACAGTTCCACCAAACCATTCAATACCATCGTCTTGGTTTGCAACTATTTCTACATTTTCGATAACCGTTCCGGAACCAACACCACCTAAGGTAAGTCCGTTAATTTCGTTACCGGAGCCAATGTTAGCACCACCGTGACGGATAGAAATGTATTTGATTACACCACTGTTGTCGGCGTCGTTGTTTCCACCATACAAACCATTTGGGTCGGTAGTAGGAATACCTTCAATTTGAATTTCGCTAATATCGCCAGACTCGTTCGAAGCCGAAATGGTAGCACTTCCAAGAACGATAACACCACCCCACAAACCGTTGATGTCCGGATCGAGGTTAGGACTTCCAAAATTACCGGCAGCTACATCGTCGGGAGTAATTTCGTCGGCAACCGAGGTAAAGATGATAGGTAAGGAAGCAGTTCCTTCAGCCATTAACATGCCACCACGAGCTACTAAAAGAGCTGTTGCATTAGCGCCAGTTCCAGCTTCACCTTTAATAATGGTACCGGGTTGAATGGTTAAGGTAGCACCGGAAAGAACGGTGATACGACCACCTAATTGGTAAACAGAGTCGGCATACCAAGTGGTGTTAGCAGCAATGTTCTCGGTAATTACTACATTACCAGAGTTCACAATAATAGGATCGGTTACATCATCATCGTCGCAAGAAGCGAAGCTTAAACCCATGATGAGAGAAAAAACGATAGCCCAAGATTTTTTCATAATCGAGATTTTTAAGTTTTAGTTGTTTAACGCCGGCAAAACTAATGGAGGTGACCTGAGATGACTTTAATATGGAGTCATCCTACTGTTAACTTTGTCGAAAGAAAAACTACTTGGGCTTAACAAAAACTTAAGATGCAGAAGGACTATTTTCGGGATTCGCGATAATCGCGCATTAATCCGAAGGCAAGCCACTCGGCTAAGGCTTGTCGGTTGGAAGGGAGGATGAATCGTTTTTGGTCGCGCGAATTTTGAATGTTGCCTAATTCAATAAATGCAGTAACCGGATGGGTATAACGAAGCATGAATAGTCCACGAGTTCCGATAGTTCCGTGATAGCCACGTCCGGGCTGATGTTCTTCGTATTTTTCTTTCATGCTTTGGTGCAGGTTTTCGCACAATCGTTGACCCAAGTCACTTCGTTTATCGTGATAAAAGTACACATCGGTATCCTCGCCCTTGCTACGGCTGTCGAGATGCACCACAATGAGCCGCTGATAGGCTCCTTTATTTTTAGCGAATAGTTTATTTACCGCATTTTTTCGTTGCGCCAGGCGTTTGTTGTGATCGAGCGGAATGCTAAGATTGGGATAGCACACTTCGTCGCGGTCGCAGCGTAGAATTTCACTGTCGCGAATCCCATCGCTTGGGTCGCGAGTTATGATGTAAACGATGGCTCCCTGAGCAATCAATTCTCGTCCTAATCGAAGCACAACATCGTAGGCGTATTCGTCTTCGCATAGTTGATGCTTCCCATACTTGCCAACAGCTCCGGGATCTGGGCCACCATGTCCTGCCAGCAAATAATAAATAGCTCCTTTGAGTTGGTTGCTTACGATTTCAACTTCTCTGTACTTTGGTCCAAAAATCTCGTAGGAACGAATTTGTTTCTGAGGACCGGGAGTAACCAAGGCTTCTTCCGGTGTAGTGAGCATGCTGGTTTTACTCTTTAAGGGGGGGATTGTATAGGTTCGGCCAATGAAGAGTGAATGGTCTTTACCGAGGTTTGCTCGATTTAGTTCGATAAAAGCTTGCAAGTATTCTGCAGGGTTCCGACCGTGGTTTCGTAAGAGGGAATAAATGCCATCGCCATTTTTCGCCACTACTTTTTCCTGACTAAAGCTTGCAAGCGATAGCATGAGCAAGAGGAGTCCTACGAAAAGTTGTTTCATGGTTGAACCATACCTAAACGGGTGTAACATTGAGCTGCTAAATTCATGGTTTTTTGAGCTATTCCCATTAAAAACAGGAAGTTCTTATTCACAATCTTATACACAGCTGGTTGTTGTTCTTATTCTTTCTGATGCGTGTCGATCCAAATGGTAACGGGTCCGTCGTTATGAATCACCACTTCCATGTGTGCCCCGAAAACTCCTGTTGCGACAGGGAGAGAGGTTGTTGTGGAAAGTTGTTCGGCAAACAATTCATAGAGAGGAATGGCTTGTTCAGGTTTGGCCGCCTGAATGAAAGATGGGCGGTTCCCTTTTTTCGTTTTGGCATGAAGGGTAAATTGGCTTACCAATAAAAAACTCCCACCTGTTTCCTGAATCGAGCGATTCATATTCCCTTCGGAATCGTTAAAAATTCGTAGTTGGCCGATTTTTTTGATCAGCCAAGCAACATCTTCTTGGGTGTCGCGGTGTTCAATTCCTAGAAAAAGCAATAAACCTTTTCCGATGGAGGCTATTTCCTGCTGATCGACCCAGACGGCAGCCTTTGAAACACGTTGAATGAGAACTCGCATAGTGAAATACTCGATTTAGATGATTAGATGAATTGGATAGAAAGGATATAAACGATCAATAGAATACTATTGTATAAAATCCACCAATTCAGATGAAGGTAATTTTTTATGCTGATGCCATGCTTTTTATGAAGGTAGTAGGCCAGGATCGATTTTTCTACCAGATTAGCCACAACGGCCGCCAGCGCAACTCCCTGCATTCCCCAAACAGTAACCAGCCCGAGGCTAGTTAATAAGTGAACGCCAAGGGCAAAGATGCCGATCCATAGCACTGGGGTATTGTCGCGCATACCATATAAAATCGTTTGTGGAAAAACCAGCCGACTGCTAATAATGAGCAGGTAAATGTTGAAAATGGACGCACTTGCCGCAAAATCCGGATTGAATAGGATTGGGAATAAAAAGTGGCTGGTAAGCAGCAGTGCAAAAGTGATTGGAAAGAAGAAATGAGCCAGTTGCAGGGCTTTCTTTTTCAACGTTTGAAGGTTTTCTTCCAAAGCTTTGGGGTTGGAAAAGTGTGGTACCATCGCATTGCTAAAAGCGTTGGCGAAAAGGACCACAAAAGGAAGCTCGCGTGCTCCGTAGCGAAAGATGGCGAAATGTGCTTCGTCGAAGTAGGCGGCAACCACACTTCCATCGATGTAGCTGGCCGATCCACCCACCAAGGCTAGCAAAATGAGCGGCCAGGCAGTAAAGAGCGAAGTAGTTATGAATCGAATATTTACTTGAAATTGACCCCAACGCCGGAGTAGGGCAACAAGCCATATAAATCGGACCACGGCACTGGCCAATAATCCAACTAAAGCACCCATTAAACCATGGCCCATGAAGATTAAAATCCCTACTAACCCAACTTGTATTCCATGTGACCACAGACTGTAGCGTATGAGTTTTTCTGCTTGTTTTTCAAGTAGATAAATGTATTCGACCAAAGCGGTGGGGGCGGATACCAGGAGATAAATAAGGAGAATGGGCAGTAAATCGTTTCGGTGATGCGTCCAGATGCTCAATTCCAGGAAAGGTGCACTTATCAGAAAGATGACCACAGCCAACAAGGCGAATAGGAAGAGCACCCCAGCCCCGTTTACATAGCCCGGATGTTTTTGACCCGGAAGGGTGTATTCCCGGTGAATGGCCAGAAAGGACTGGATGTATCCGTTAATCCAAAAAAAACTGAGTAAACCCACCAGAAACAGGACGCTTTCGTAAAGCCCAATATCCGAAGCAGAAAGACCTGCTTTGGTTAGCAAGATGCTAATCAACAGCAAACTTCCAAAGCGGACAAGCTGATAGAATTGTAAGGCCGAAATCGTTCCCGGCTTACGGATGAAGCTCATGGTTTCACTTTTTTGCCCGAAGTAAAGGAATTCCTTTGGGAAATCCAGATGGTCCGTTTTTTTTCCAAGAAGCAGATTCCAAGGGATTCAAATTTGGGTTTTCTTTGCGTGCTTTTTTACTCTAAAAATAATCGCGATGAAAGCATTTTATACCCTGTCGCTCCTCCTGATGGCCAATGTTTTTATGACCTTTGCCTGGTACGGGCACCTTAAATTCAAGGAGATGTCGTGGTTTAGTCAATTGGGCTTGGTTTCCATCATTTTTCTGAGTTGGGGGATTGCCTTGTTCGAGTATTTTTTTCAAATACCGGCCAACCGCATTGGGTACAAAGGAAACGGAGGACCTTTCTCCCTGGTCGAGCTGAAAGTGATTCAGGAAGTGATTACCCTCGTTGTATTCATGGTTTTTTCACTCGTCTTCTTTAAAACCGAAACATTTCGAATCAATCACCTCATTGGTTTTATCTTTCTCATTCTGGCCGTGTATTTCATCTTTAAAAAATAAGGACACTTTTTTTAGTTTAAGGAAAGTGGATAAGCAGGTTCAATCGAATCGGATCCTTCATGCCAACATGCACAAAAATGTAATGAATTATTTAGGAAGATGATTTTCCGCGCAATCAGAATGAATGCATAATTTCTCGGGTTCAATCAAATGTGAATTTTTCCTAATCTTCCCAAATTCCCAACAAAAGTCATCGTCACGCCCCATTTTTTATTCTACCTTCGTGGTCTAAAACAATTTGTTTATCAAAACTTTAAATGATATTTAAACAAACACATCAGCTATGAAAAACATCAAATCCTCCTGGATTATCATTGGGGTACTGGCATTATTAGTAATCTATTCCGTATCCGTTTATAACCGTCTGGTTTTGCTCGAAGAAAACGTTAGTTCACAATGGGCGAATGTTGAAAATGTGTATCAACGCAGAGCCGATCTTATTCCTAATCTCGTGAATACCGTAAAAGGCTATGCAGCTCATGAGCGCGAGACACTCGAGGCGGTTATCGAAGCACGTTCCAAAGCAACCGGAATCAATCTAAACGCCGATGAACTTACTCCAGAGAATTTGCAGCAGTTCCAAGCGGCTCAATCGTCCTTTAGCTCCGCTTTAAGCCGACTCATGGTCGTGGTAGAACGTTATCCGGATTTGAAAGCAAATCAGAACTTTTTGGAATTGCAAGCACAGTTGGAAGGAACAGAGAATCGCATCAGTGTGGAACGGATGAAGTTTAACGATATGGTTAAAAGTTTCAATACGAAAATTCGTCGTTTCCCGGCTAATGTCCTGAAATCGATTTTCGGATTCGAAGCAAAAGCCTATTTCGAAGCTGAAGAAGGAAGTGAAAAAGCACCCGAAGTTCAATTTTAAGCCGTTGGCATGAATGTATTGAAAGAATTATTCACCGAAGCAAATAAAAAGCTTATTCGGGAAGCTATTTCCGATGCCGAGAAGAATACTTCCGGCGAGATTCGCTTACATGTAGAATCGCACTCCAAAGTCGATGTATTGGACGAAGCTGCTTTTATTTTCGAGAAACTCAAGATGGACCGTACAGCCGATCGCAACGGAGTGCTTATTTACCTGGCTGTGAAGGATCGGAAGTTGGCTATTTTAGGCGATTCCGGTATCAATGCAAAAGTTCCTGAAAATTTTTGGAACGATGTGGTGGAACTCATGACCAATGAGTTTAAGCAAGAGCGCTTTATCGAAGGTTTGACCGCCGGTATTCGGTTGGCAGGACAACAATTAGGGGAACATTTCCCCTATCAAAAAGACGATGTAAATGAACTTAGTAACGAGATTTCTTTTGGAGAATAAACAGTGTTTGACTACAAGATTTTTGATCCTTGGGCTGGCTTTAAGCATTCTATTGCTTGGTTTGCCCGCGATGCTTCGAGCACAAGATGCCGATTGTTTTCCCTCTAAACCCAATCGACTCGTAAACGATTATACACAAGCTATAAGTCCTCAACAAGCAGATGCATTGGAGGCAAAATTGGTAGCCTTCAATCAGGAAACCTCTACTCAAATTGCCATTGCCATGGTGAGCGATTTGTGCGGCTACGATCGTGCTCAATATACCTACACGCTTGCCGAAAAGTGGGGAGTGGGACAAGAGGGAAAGAATAATGGCATCCTCATTATGGTTGTTCCATTTGGTGGTCCCGGACAACGAACCACTTTTATTGCCGTAGGCTATGGTTTAGAAGGAGTTGTTCCCGATGCCATTGCCAAGCGCATTGTGGAGCAAGAAATGATACCCAATTTTAAGCAAAATGATTTTTATACCGGATTGAATGCGGCTACCGATGTGCTTATGGGCTTGACGAAAGGCGAATTTACTGCCGAGGAATATGCTCCTAACAATGCCGGATCGGCTGTTTTTGGAGCTTTTCTCGTGTTGTTTATTTTGGCCTTGGTGCTGCTGTCGCGCATTGGTTCTGTGCGTAAGTATGCTCATCGGAACGATTTGAGTTTTTGGGCTGCGTTAGCTTTGATGAATGCGGCTGCTAATTCGCGAAGCGGATCGTTTCAGAATTTCTCAGGGGGAGGAGGTTTCGGATCCGGAGGAGGTTTTGGTGGTTTTGGCGGCGGCAGTTTTGGCGGCGGCGGAGCCGGCGGAAGTTGGTAAAATCATTTCACTTCATTTAAAGGGTGGTTTCATATAGCCCAACCTTGATTCTTTCTTGAATAGTAACCCATTCGATTCATTTCATGATAGACGCTGTTAACGATCTGTTTTCAAGTATTTCACCCCATAAAGCTTAACAGTGCTCTGTAGATGCGGTTGCTCCGTTGAATCATACTTATCGGACCAAAGTAGGAATTAATCTACTTGTAAAGTAAGCGTCTCCGCGATATCATGATATATTCTTTGGCTTGTTCGTTCAGACTACACGGAATCAACACCTTCGAGTACTTTACCGACATCTTAAACAAGCTGGCTTATATCAGCCCATATGCCCCGGATCAGGTCTTCGAAGATCTATTGTCACATTGCTTGACTAAGCGATAAGCCCTACATTAAATTTTGAAAATCCCAACAATGGTAAACCGGAGATGCTTGCAATAAAATAGATATAACTAGCTGCCTTATTGCAAGTTGTAAGGGGTTTCAAAAAAGTTCAGTGGACAGTAGTGAGTGCCAAACTTAATTAAATAGAGTACCCGATATTAGAATTTAATTAACCTTTAATTGAGAATTGATTCTTTATAAAGCATTATATAAGTCCTGGACCTCATCGAGAACCTCATAAAATAACTGCGAGGTTAGAGGATCAATAATATCTTGATCACATTCTGAAGTCAATGTTCCTGTCGCAGAAACAGTTCCAAGAACAGGATCTTCGATGGTAATTGTAATACTTAATTCACAAGTGTAATTAGAATAACCTATCGATAGATTATTTGATGGTTGACTGGTTCCTGAGATTTGTTGGTAAACTGAAGGATTATTAGCTTCATCATTCTCAATAATTGAACCTGAATAACTGAATATGGAAAATAGAATCCCAACAGTTAAAAGAAGTAATGTTCTCATAATATTCTAATTATTAATTAGTGTTTGTTTTTGCTGTATATCGATAGGTTTATTCAAGCAGTCCTATCTCGAGAATGTCTACTTTATAGGATGTTGTTACTTCAACGTTTTCGGACATACTTAAATCATTTTCAGTGATACTCTGAATTTTTGCGGATAAGTTCTTAAACTTTCTCTGATAAATTGCTTTGTATTCATTATATGAATAGACATTGTCAAGGTCTAATTCCTTTATAGTAAGATTATTATCATTTAGTGAGACGGTCGTGGCAGTAAAATGAATTCTAGAATTCACTTCATACAATTCTAAGATAGCACCTGGCAAACCGTGAAGCTTCCACGGTCCAATTTGAAATGGAATCTGATTAGAAAACCATGCAATATAATCTCTTCCTTCATAATGGCATGTTGCTTTTAAGCAATCGTATTCACAAATCTG
The DNA here is from genome assembly GCA_937954085.1 of uncultured Bacteroidota bacterium. Classification (GTDB taxonomy): domain Bacteria; phylum Bacteroidota; class Bacteroidia; order Bacteroidales; family M50B96; genus M50B96. Next base: position 1,956 of record CALGAK010000038.1, on the reverse strand, counting down.
TTTGATTTCATCATTTTCAATATTCCACTTAATTTGAAAAATAGAATCACTAGTATTTAAAAAAAGAGGAATTAATTCTCGATATACATAGATTCCTTTATCAAAGTCTTTATAAAAGACATTGCCAATGCTATCTGTTCTAATCATGAGGTGTTTAGGTGCATCAAAATCATCTTCAGACTTCTCACTGCCTAACATTTCTTTACCATAAGTAAATACAGATGAACTTTGATTAAAAGTAAGAGTGGGAACTTCGACATTTTCTCCAAGAGTTGTTCCTTTAAAGGTTAGCTCATATTTAATTTGACCTGATTGTGAAAAAATCAAACTGGAAGAAAAAGTTAGAAAGGATAGAATATATAACAGTTTCATTTTGCCTAATTATCTAAATATTTCATCCCAATGTTTATTAAAATATGCTACAATTGAGTTAAGTAGACTTGTAGCAGCTGTGTAAATTTCATCACAAGGACCTGTGGCTGTTAATGAAATTGAGATTGAACCTGATATTGGATTCCCAAGAGTTGCAGTAACTGTGACAGTGCAGTCAACCTGTTCCATTACAGTTTCAAATTCATAACCAAGGTCTAAGCTTGAAATATATACGTAATTAAGGTTAATATAACTATTTGAATGGCCAATTTCAGAAACAGGAGTGATTTTCAAATCAATTATTTTTATTTCTTCTAAATCATTGCCTGCTTGTACCGCAATTGTAAGAAAAAGTCCAACAATTAGTGAAATTATTTTTTTCATTTGTATTAACTATTTGTTTTGAAATTTAGAGTTAATTGTCTGTTGTTTGGTTATAGGAAAATAATATTTTGAGTACTATTTCCATTAAACATTCCTAGCAGAATATCTCCTATGTAATTTTAAATCAATTATTGTGGATGAAAATAAGCTAATAAATGTTGCCATTAAGTTGAATAATAAGGGTTTGCCACTATTTCAATAACAAAAATAACAAAACGAGCTCTGATTGTTCAATTTAGAGTATGTTAAAAAATGTTAAATAAACTTGAGACCCAACAGCAGTTGCCCATCATCCTGGATTAGACTTGGATTATCGTAAGCCTTCTGCCATGAGCATATTGGTCGAAAAAATCCTACGATTTTCCTTTGCGAAAAAAAGATGAAATCAAACAAGAATCGTGAGCGAAAGCTGGATTTGGTCTGGCAATCGGAAGAATCTGGCAAAAGTCAAAAGGCATTTGCCCAAGAAGAGGGTAGTAGATAATGTTTATATCAAAGTCCCCGCTGATGGACTTGAGCTGTACAACGGGCTTAAGGATTATATGGATTATTATAATAATCGACTTTGTCACCAGGGGATTGATCATCAGATCCCGGCAGCCCGGTACAAGTCAGTAGCATAATAGGTGCAGAAAATGAAGACATTAACAAAAGAAAAGGTGTTAATAACCAGAATAACTCTCCGCTTCTCTTCGAGTTATTTCCGGTTATGTAACACTTGGGTTACATCATCAACATTATAAAAGATAACATATATTTGAAAACCAATGCTCTGAAAGAGGGTTGTAGTTAAGAGTTTTATCGGTTAACGATTTACTCAAGATCTGCAAGACCTCATAGGTACTTCTGTCTAGTTGCAGGTGTTTTTGGACAATTGCTATTAAGCAATAAGTGCAAATGGCAACATAAATCTGGATTCGAAGAGCGTTCACGATAGTCCTCCATGATTTCTTGATTTTCAGGTGTCGCTTCAACCATTTGAAGAACAGTTCGACCTGCCATCGGTTCTTGGAAAGTTCAGAAACCTGAAGTGAAATTTCATCGAATGAGACCAGGAACCTAGAGCAATCCCATTCCCTCGTCTTCTTCCTGTGAGTTGGCAAGTCGGCAAGTTTGAAGTGCAAGGATCGAAACGGAAAGAATCCGTGAAAAATACAACCGAGTGTTTACACTATGTGTACACCAAAAAGAAAAAGCAGC
>CALGAK010000037.1 GCA_937954085.1 uncultured Bacteroidota bacterium | reverse complement strand
CCCCAATGTCTGGATTTGATCCGGTTGGATTTGGTCGTGAATTACCAAAGAAGTCCAAATTAGGAACAATTAATGGAGTTAAATTGCCACTTGTAGGAGGAAGACTGTTCGTTCCACCTCCAATTGAGACCGATTGATTAGCAAGTGAGTAATCAAGATTATTAGGGTCGTTTAATGTTACTGGACCAAACACTGTTGTATTCATTCCAATTAGCATTTCATAATTACTGAGTAATGCGAATGAAGATGAATCTTCAAAATGATTATTTAAGAATAGGACATCATGATTAGTATCAATGGAGTATGAATTAGAAACGATGCAATTCACCATTGCTCCTCCCAAGTAAAAGGAAATAGTCCATGGAGTGCTAGTTTCCTTATTTGAGTAGTAGAAGGTAGAATTGAAAAAACTGATGTCAAAACCAAGTGCTATTGGACCATCATTACTAAAAATGGAATTGGTAAAATTACATGTTCCCACATCAGAATGTATTAACCAGTTTGAATGGTTTAAAAAAATTGAGTTTTCAACTGTCAAATAACTTCCGTGGTTATAAATTGCTGCACCATGCCAATTTGCTGAGTTTTCTTTTATGATTGAGTTTTTTAAAAATATATTGCCTGCACCTGACATTCCGATTCCGCCACCTCTTCCTTGCGCTTGATTATCAGTGATAATTAAATTTGTTAGAGTAACAGATGCAAGATGATTAAGATTATTAATGCTAATGCCCCCACCTAACCAGTTGCTATTGTGTCCATTCGTAATTTTGAATCCATTAATAACACTGGATGTGATCTGGTGTGAATGTATGTCGATTGTAGCTAGGCCATTTGCTCCCCCGTTAAGTATCGTATTCTCAATGTCAAGACTATCATTACTCATCAAATGATAGGATGTTAAGAATACATTTTTCTCACTTATCACTAAGTTCTCATAATAAGTTCCATTCATGACAAGCACAGTGTCTCCTTCACAAGCCCTATTGATTGCTGTTTGAATATTTCTTAATGGGTTTTGTTGAGAGCCATCATTAGTATCTAATCCAGTTGTGTCAACATAATAAATAGATCGGTTATCAATAAACACATTAACTATGTAGACACTGTCACAGCCTCCTGAAAATGATACAGTATCTTCATAAACCCCGCTAGTTGTCCACGTTTGGATACCGCTTGGAGACTGCACAGCAGAGCATGATAATACTTCTTTGTATCCATAATTATATTCCGTTAATTGAATGAATATCGAATCTGATAACACTGTGTCTCCTATTGATGCGATACAAGAATAGTTGCCGGAACTATATGTCACAATCGATCTTGGTATGCCCCCCTATTATTCGGAGAAAATGATTACTAGATTGCAAACATACAAATTGTTTATCTATGTTCGTCCTGCCAAGGAACGACCGACGGTGATTCTTTAAACCGTGAGTCGATGAAGTGCTGGACATTTTATACCAGCACTTCTTTTTTTCGATTCTTCGCCCCATCGAGGGGCTCAAATCGAGCCAAGGAACTTCCCTCCGATTCATCATTACCCGTGAGTTGGTTGACTTTATGTCGTGGGATTTTCAGTTTGAATTTTAATTTTCTTTTATCCTGATCAACCGTTAATTCAATCAAATCCAAGTCCCACATTTGCTCAAAATCATTTGGTGAAAGATATGCAATTGATGTGTGTTGCCGGACATTATTGTATTTGTCCATAAATACATCAAGATCTTCAGTTAGTTCGTTTATAGTCCAATAGTGGTGTCTTTTTACATGTTTGTTTAAGATGGCATGAAAGCTCTCTACATGGCCATTCTCTTGAGGTGTATATGGATGAGTAAACACTTGATTTATATGGTTTTCTTGAAATAATTCCTGTACCATTCTTGCGGAAAACCGAGGATCGTTGTCATTTCTAATTTCAATGTGAACATCTTTTCTCAGGCAGTCATTAGGCTGTAGATGGTTTATGATGATGTGCTCCCAGGCACGCTTAACTGGTATGCCCCCCTATTATTCGGAGAAAATGATTACTAGATTGCAAACATACAAATTGTTTATCTATGTTCGTCCTGCCAAGGAACGACCGACGGTGATTCTTTAAACCGTGAGTCGATGAAGTGCTGGACATTTTATACCAGCACTTCTTTTTTTCGATTCTTCGCCCCATCGAGGGGCTCAAATCGAGCCAAGGAACTTCCCTCCGATTCATCATTACCCGTGAGTTGGTTGACTTTATGTCGTGGGATTTTCAGTTTGAATTTTAATTTTCTTTTATCCTGATCAACCGTTAATTCAATCAAATCCAAGTCCCACATTTGCTCAAAATCATTTGGTGAAAGATATGCAATTGATGTGTGTTGCCGGACATTATTGTATTTGTCCATAAATACATCAAGATCTTCAGTTAGTTCGTTTATAGTCCAATAGTGGTGTCTTTTTACATGTTTGTTTAAGATGGCATGAAAGCTCTCTACATGGCCATTCTCTTGAGGTGTATATGGATGAGTAAACACTTGATTTATATGGTTTTCTTGAAATAATTCCTGTACCATTCTTGCGGAAAACCGAGGATCGTTGTCATTTCTAATTTCAATGTGAACATCTTTTCTCAGGCAGTCATTAGGCTGTAGATGGTTTATGATGATGTGCTCCCAGGCACGCTTAACGCTTTGTTTTGTAACGGAAAACCCTTCGCTTCGATAAAGCCACTTTCGAGTAAAAGTATCGATAATGTTTAAAATCAGTGCGTGCTTACGATCTAGCTCGATCCAAGCCATCTTTATATCCATTTCCAGCACTTCTAATGGACCTTTGGGCATCACTTTCCGGAATTTTACATAGGTTTTCGACTGTTTTTTGAACTTAGTCGCTAAGAGCAATTCTTCCCTCATTAAACGTCTGATTTTCTTTTTGTTGATTGCGAAACCTTTCGATTTCAAGTATTGAGTTGCGGATTTATACCCTCCATTGAGGTCGGGATCAGATTTGAGTTTCTTGATTTGCTCAACAACGACGTGATTATCAACCAACGTGATAGTATCATCTTGAACAAAAACGGTCTTAGTGCTGGGCTTTCGTCCTCTTTTTCCGTTGCGTTGCTTGTAGTAATACTGATGACGTGTCACCTTTGTTAGTTCAAAAGCACGCGCCATCGATAGGCCTTGGAGAACGTATTTAATTACAAGTTCTTTTTTTTCTCCAAGGCCCATTTCTTTTTTAGCAATTCATCTTTTAAGCGGCCTTCCAACTCCTTCTCTGCAACGATTTCCTTAAGCCATTGGTTCTCTTTCTCCAGCTCCCGAATTCGCCTAATCTGTGCAGGCGTGGCTCCGTGTCGAAGACCTTCTTCGCCCATTTCTTGGAACTTCTTACGCCAATTGTAAAATGTTACCGGGTAAATACCGTGCTTCTCAATCGTTGCTTTAACTCCATTCTCTGAGGCTTCACGCAGAATACGAAGTTTTTCTTCTTTAGTAAAGGTTCTTTTCTTGCTCATAGCTGACAAAATTATAAATGATTATTAAATATAATTTCATCCGAATAATTTGGGGGGCAAGACATAACGCTTTGTTTTGTAACGGAAAACCCTTCGCTTCGATAAAGCCACTTTCGAGTAAAAGTATCGATAATGTTTAAAATCAGTGCGTGCTTACGATCTAGCTCGATCCAAGCCATCTTTATATCCATTTCCAGCACTTCTAATGGACCTTTGGGCATCACTTTCCGGAATTTTACATAGGTTTTCGACTGTTTTTTGAACTTAGTCGCTAAGAGCAATTCTTCCCTCATTAAACGTCTGATTTTCTTTTTGTTGATTGCGAAACCTTTCGATTTCAAGTATTGAGTTGCGGATTTATACCCTCCATTGAGGTCGGGATCAGATTTGAGTTTCTTGATTTGCTCAACAACGACGTGATTATCAACCAACGTGATAGTATCATCTTGAACAAAAACGGTCTTAGTGCTGGGCTTTCGTCCTCTTTTTCCGTTGCGTTGCTTGTAGTAATACTGATGACGTGTCACCTTTGTTAGTTCAAAAGCACGCGCCATCGATAGGCCTTGGAGAACGTATTTAATTACAAGTTCTTTTTTTTCTCCAAGGCCCATTTCTTTTTTAGCAATTCATCTTTTAAGCGGCCTTCCAACTCCTTCTCTGCAACGATTTCCTTAAGCCATTGGTTCTCTTTCTCCAGCTCCCGAATTCGCCTAATCTGTGCAGGCGTGGCTCCGTGTCGAAGACCTTCTTCGCCCATTTCTTGGAACTTCTTACGCCAATTGTAAAATGTTACCGGGTAAATACCGTGCTTCTCAATCGTTGCTTTAACTCCATTCTCTGAGGCTTCACGCAGAATACGAAGTTTTTCTTCTTTAGTAAAGGTTCTTTTCTTGCTCATAGCTGACAAAATTATAAATGATTATTAAATATAATTTCATCCGAATAATTTGGGGGGCAAGACATCGGAAAACGAGGTTCGACAAGAATTGCTGGTCAGCCTGAGTAATATTCCATACGGTGAAGTTGTGGAAGTGGAACAGGAACTGATTTCGGAGGGCCTTCCGGAGGAAGAGGTACTGAAATTGTGCGATGCCCATTCGGCGGTCCTCGAAGGCAGGGTCGATTTGTCGGCTGCTAAAACAATCCCCAAAGGGCACCCGGTAGATGTAATGCTGGAAGAAAACAAAGAACTGAAACGGGTTGCTGAAAATGTACTTTCCACGCTTTCTGCCCTGAAATACGTAAAAGAAGAAAACCTGGAAGACACGGTGCTTCAGTTGAAATCGGGGTTTAACCAGTTAATCGACGTGGATAAACACTATCAACGAAAGGAGTATTTGCTTTTTCCTTATCTCGAACAAATCGG
>CALGAK010000036.1 GCA_937954085.1 uncultured Bacteroidota bacterium | reverse complement strand
ACGACCCCTACGCAACGTAGGTAGCAACCTTACTGGAATGCCCCTGAGGCATGTGGGGCATTTCATATTTAAATCATTTAGATAAACCTAACAGGAGACTCCTTCCGGGGAGCGCACCTGTTTTACTTTCATTATCAATCGTTTGGGGCTAGTATTGGTCGATTCTAATGAAATAAGGAGGATCTATAATTGATTTTCTATCCAAATTCATTGGCGATTTAAAAAATAAAATGATTCGATGCAAGAAAGTCTTTCACTTTAACGAAGTTAGAGGACTATCCTACTCGACTACTATGGCAGCACCGTTTTGTGAATCCAGCTCGAGTTGATCTTCTACATAAATTTTCCCACCAGACTGAATGGTTAATTTCGCATTGGCACCTACTTGCAAATTAGGGATAGTGATATTGACTCCACTGGGGATGTTTATTTCAGTGCTCGATTGAATCAGCACATGGTTTTGACAGGAGTTGGAAACCTGTCCCGGGTAGGTAGCAGCTGCCGACCAGGTTGTTCCATCGTTCTCCAATTGTTCCCAGTTAGCAGCCAGGTTCCAATTACCGGTTGCTACGCTGCGATAAACTAGCAAGGGATTAACGGTAATTTGAATGCTGGCACAGCTGGCACTATACACTCCATTCACCTCATTTTTAGCGTAATACGTTGCCGTTTCAGTTGAAGTAATATTGATGGTATTTCCGGTGCCCAACAAGGTTCCACTGCAACTGGCAGTATACCAATTCACTGTTCCTTGAACCCCATTTGCCGTTAAGGTGATGGTTTGTCCCGGACAAGTTGAGGCTGCACTGGGAGTAATTGAGCTTGGAGCATCTACCGCTAACAAACCGGGAATCGGAATTACAGCAGGGCTTGCACCCGGCACATCGTAGGTAAGCGACTGCAAATAGGGGAAGGACAAGTAGTTGGCTGTATGAATTGACCACTGGCCGGAAACCGGGGTGAAATTCCAATCGGTAAAATTCCCTTGGCTTCGCATTTGCTCGGAGGAAAGCGCGCTGGCTCCGGTTGCCGAGCTTTGGTTCGATAAATCGGTGTTGAAATAATTATCAGCATAGGAAGGAGAATCCACTTCGGCTCCGACAAATCCCTTATCGCTTGGATCCGTGCCACCGGTGTAAGTGATTGTTCCGGTAGCATAGGAATTAGTAATCGATGCGTCCCAGTTTAAACCACAAAAAGCACCAAATTCCACATCGGATCCGCTGGAACGCACTACTGCACCGGTAGCATAGGAATTAAGCACTCCGGTATTCGAACTGGAAAATCGAAGGTAGCCCACAAAACCACCTGTTCTGCGAGAGCCGGTAACTGTTCCTAAAGCAGTCGATTCTGAAACAACACTATTCTCAGCAAGTCCGGCAAAACCACCTACACCAAAATCTCCGCTAACATTACCATTTGCCCAGCTCTTGGAGCAGAGGCTACCCGTTTGCAAATTACCCACAAAACCACCAACATACTGTCCACCAGCGCCCTGAACATTAACTTTGGCCGCTGAACTTGTAATGGTGGTCATGGAAGCAAATCCGAGCAAGCCTCCGGCATTTTCGCTAGTTGCATTCAGAAGAAGTACTTGCCCTTCGGCTTGTGTATTCGAAATGGAAGTGCTTCCGGATGCATTTCCAATCAAACCTCCCACACGTTCCCATCCGCGTACGTACAAACCTTCCGACAAGCAATTCGTTACTTGGGTTCCTACTGCGCTACCAATTAAACTACCGATTAAGGAAGAACCCTCAGGATCTATTGGATCATAATACGTTGAACTTACGAAGGCATCAACTAAATGCACCTGATCGATGGTGGCACCGTTGGTCATCCCAAATAGTCCAAGCAAGGTAGAGGTAGGAGTGTTATTTTCAATGGACAGGTTGGAAATGGAGTATCCATTACCATCGTAGTTTCCGGTAAATTTAGTAGTCATGTTTCCAATTGGTGAGAAGCCATTTCCGAAGGCCGGTGTGCCATCCTGGTTCCAATCGACCTGTGTTTCATCCGCATTAAAAGTGAGGTTAGCGGTTTGCAAGAAGTGCTTCGACCAATCGTAGGGATGCAATGAAAGATAAAGGAGGTCGTCGGTTGTAGCAATTTGGTATGGATTGTTCGCTGTTCCGTCGCCTCCGGAGTATGGGCCTGGCCGCGTAGAGGTAATCCAGGTAACTCCACCGATTAAGGTTCCGGGGTTTGTATTCGAGGTGATATCGGTTGAAGCAGTGCCTGAGCCATCATTCATTGGTTGATAATGAACCAGGTTGGCTTCATTCCCTTGTAAATACACGAAGCGATTGGCCAGAATTTCAGCTTGTGTGCGTTGATCGTTCCAAACCCTAAATTCGTCTATTTCGCCGTTGAAAAAGGCTGAAGGTCCATCGTCATCCCATTCTTGACCGAGGGAGAACAAGTCGGTAGCTTCTATGAAGTTTTGAGGATTTATACTAAGGTTTACTAAGTTTAGTTCGGGTTGGCCGTTCAGATAAACAGTGATTTGTCCAGCACCAGCATCGTAATCGAATACGATGGCTACATGGTACCATTGTCCAACATTTAGCACGGTGCTACCCTGAACCGTGGTAGCCGAAGGAAAGGGTGTATAAACATAGAACTTCTCTTCGCTCGACACTCCTGTTTCCAGACGATTCTGCTTGTCGGACTGATTCACCACCGCGAGGGCATTCCAGGTTGTAGCATCCGCATTCAGTTTAAACCAAAACTCCCAGGTAAAATCGGTATTTACCAGGAGTGGGGTAATCTCGTCGGCTTCAACATAGCCCGTTGTGCCATTGAGTTGCAGAGCGTAATCGGTTTGTGCATGAATAGCAAGAAAGGGGGAAGAGAGTAAAAGGCCTAGGAGTAAAAGTACTTTTTTCATCATTGAACAGGATTAGTAAAACGAATTGAATGCTTTTGGCTGACATTCATAAAACATCCTGAATTTGAGCATTAATTCCCCGTATACAATTGGAGAAAAACTTCCAACCCCACCTTAAGAACCTTATTATGAATTAATTAAAACAGAAAAAGCAATGTAAAAAACACAAAAGCCGGCTCAACCCCAAACAACAAAAGCCACATTATCAAAGACTTACAATACGACACAAATTATTCAGGGATGTAACAAATTACGAAAAGCCGTTTTTTGTAGGTTAAAAAAACGGCTTTTGGTAGGTAACAAATTCCCATCGAGGAGTTGATTAGGCTTAAATCGATGGTTCCAATAATTTTTCTTCCTCGATGAATCGAATATTGTATTCTTCGAGTTCGGCTAAGATGGGTTCATATATTTCGGGGGTAACCGGTGCAAGCACCCCTTTTTTGGTGATAGCTCCGGTAAGAATGAGCTTAGCCGCGATGGCCACTGGAGTTCCGACTGTTATGGACATGGCTGTATGAGTCGTATCTTTTCCGATCACCACCATGGAGCTGGTAATTTCGCGTTCTTCCCCGTCCATTTCATATTCGAATTGATGCTGCATTACGATCATGTCTTTATCGTCGGGCTGTAGCTTCCATTTTTTTTCGAGCAAGCCTTGCAGAATTTGAGCCGGGGTGAGATTCGGTTTTCCAATGAGCTCATCGTCGAAAATTCCGCACCATTTGAGCAAGTGCATTTCGTTCGATTCGAGGTCTAGGTTTAAATACTCGGCCACTTTATGCTCAACCGGTTTAATCGGATCGTATTTTAGAAAAGAGTTGATAAACTCCCGGTAGGTAATTTTATCGGAATGCGAAATGGTGTATTCATCGCTTGTAAGGCCTAGTTGAACAAAGACATCCCAAGCCTGACAGAATCCAGGACGTCGCATGGTTCCGCGAAACATGGTGGGTATATCGTCGAGACCATACATACTCCGGTATTGGAGGGAATTTCGATTGGCGTAAACATCAAATTCCCCATAATTCAGCACGCTTACCCGGTCGGTTCGGGAAAATAATTGGTGATAGGGAATGTATTTGTATCGACCTTTTTTTATGTATTGCGAAACTCCTTGCCCGGCGAGTACCACATTGCGCGGGTTCCAGGTGAATTTATAATGCCAGGGGTTGTTATCACTTTCCGGGGCAATGAGACCGCCCGTGTAAGATTTGAAAGAGGTCAGTTTCCCTCCTTCCCGCTGAATTTTATGAATCAGCTTCATAGCCGACATGTGATCGATACCCGGATCGACTCCGCACTCATTTAGAAAGATGAGGCCTTTTTCCTGAACTTCCTCCTGCATGGCCCTCATTTCGGGCGAGATATAAGAGGCTGTTACTAAATTCTTTCGGTATTGTAAACACGCTTCAGCGACCACCGGATGAAAACGAGCCGGCAACATCGATATGATTAAATCGCTGGCTGCGACCCACTCGTTCAAGCTTGCCGAATCGTTGATATCGAATTGAATCGCCTGAGCTTGTTCGTGATTTCGGATTTTCTGCTGAATTAATTCCTGATTTTGGTCGGCAATGACGATGGTCCATTGATGAGCCTTGCTCTGATCCAAAAGGTACTGAATAAGTGAGCTGGAGGAGAGTCCACCTCCCAACAATAAAATTTGTTGCATTCTTCTCGCTATTTTAGTGTTTTTATTCCATCTTGCTTATTCAGGAAGATGGTATTTCTTTCAAACAAAAAGCTAAAAGTAGGTTTTATTTAACAAACAGACACCTGCAAAGTGTCATATTTAACGACATAAATTTCACAAAAAACTCACGAGTATTTCACACACCATGCAGCTAATTCAAGAAGCTAGAATCCATTCGTCGTGGCAGCCCTTTTTAACCGAATCGATTGTAAATCAGCTTCATTCCATTGCCCTACAGTTAACAAAGGGAACAGCTTATACCCCACCCTCTCCGCAAGTGTTACGTTTCATGGAATTTCCCTTACCCCGGCTCCGAGCCATCATCCTGGGTCAGGATCCTTATCCGCAAGCAGGAGCGGCTACCGGACGAGCATTCGAAGTGGGACATTTAACATCGTGGCATCAAGCTTTCCGAAATACCTCGCTGCAAAATATTGTGCGTGCAGCAGTAGAGGCCGACTATGGACACTTGTGGAAATTCAGTGAAATACGTGCCAAGCTGGGAAAGAATCTATCCATTTTGCCGCCACGGGAGCTGTTTGATTATTGGGAGGAGCAAGGGGTCTTGATGCTAAACACTTCTTTCAGCTGCGGACTGAACCAACCGAATTCCCATTCTGCGATTTGGATCGACTTCACGCGATCCTTACTAACTTTTCTTGCGAGTTATAAAGCAGAAACAGTTTGGTTTTTATGGGGCGAGCCAGCCAAGCGATCGGTCGAATCGCTAAAGGGGTTAAGGAAGGTGGAGCGTTATCATCCTTCGCGATGTTACCCGCGATCGGGAGATTTTTTATTCTCGGGAAAAAATGTTTTCAAAGAATCCAACTTATCAATCAATTGGACCGGTTATTCTTCCCGATAAAGTTTGAATAGCTCATCGGCTGCATCAAACGGGTTGAGCATGTGTTCACTACTTGCCTCCTCGAACTTCTTGAGCGCCAACTGAACCGATTCCTTTCCATAGAACGATTCTTTTAACCGTTGTTGAATGGCTTCGTGCAACCAAAAACGGATTTGCTGTTCTCGTTTACGCAGAAAATAACCGTTATCCAACGTAAATTTGTGATAATCGAGAATGGTATCCCAAAGCTCGGCAATTCCGGTGTTTTTTAAGGCAGAACACAAGCTAACAGGAGGAGTCCACCCCGATTCAGCAAGTGGAAATAAATGAAGAGCGTTTTGTAGTTCGACTCTTGCTCGATCGGCACGGAGCAGATTATCGCCATCGGCTTTGGTAACTGCGATACCGTCGGCCATTTCCATGATGCCCCGTTTGATCCCTTGCAGCTCGTCGCCGGCTCCACCCAGCATGAGGAGTAAGAAGAAATCGACCATGGAATGGACAGCTACTTCCGATTGGCCAACTCCCACCGTTTCAATGAGGATGGTATCGAAACCTGCGGCTTCGCATAGGATGATCGTTTCGCGCGTCTTTTGAGCCACCCCGCCCAACGAACCAGCCGATGGGCTTGGTCGCACAAAGGCACGTGGATTATTGACCAGTGTTTCCATTCGGGTCTTGTCGCCCAGAATACTTCCGCCCGATCGCTGCGAGCTGGGATCGATTGCCAAGACCGCAATGGATCGATTTTGACGGATTATGTGATTCCCGAATCCTTCGATAAAGGTAGATTTACCAACACCTGGCACCCCTGTAATGCCTAATCGGAGAGAGTTACCGGAATGAGGCAAACACTTTTCTATGAGTTGTTTAGCAATGGCTCGGTGGTCCGAGAGGGAACTCTCAACCAAGGTAATAGCCTTCGACAAGATGGTTCGATTCCCGCTTCGTATTCCTTCGAAATATTCCTCGACGGCTAAGAGCGGTTTTCGTTTTTTCTTGAACCGACGGACGGCATCCTGATGAATACCATCGGGCATAGCAATTCCATCGTTCACCTTGAGTGATTCAAATTCACCTGAATTTTCGATGTGCTTGCTCATCTTTTTAAGACTAAATGGGTAATGCAATGGAATAAGAGAAAATGCGAAACCTTTCTAACACGGGCTAAAAGTAAAAAAAAAGTCTGCACCAAAGCTTGACGCTTGTCAGTGCAGACCTTGTCTCAGAAAGATGGATATTTAGCTTTTTACTTGAACCGTTCCGGTAACTTTCAGATTAATTTGAGGTGTTTTGGGATCATTGGTAATGATGGTAACCGTTTGATTTTGTTTCCCTTTTTTACCAGCCGAACGGAAGGTAACATCAATTTTACTTTCCTGACCCGGCTTAATGATTTTATCGTCGGGAGCTACAGCAGTACAACCACAGCTTGTTTTCACTTTACGAATAATCAGGTCCGTTTTCCCTTCGTTTCTGAAACTGAAACGGTTGCTAGTGGTTTCCCCTTGGTTAAGTGTTCCGAAATCGTAAACTTTTTGGTCGAAAACTACCACCGGAGCATTTGCCAATTCTTTTTCGCTAAGGTTCGAAAAATCATCCTGAATATCGGCCGAAATAGTAAGGTTCTTAGAGCGGTCGCGAGGATCGTATTCCCCATTGAAAACGATGGGCACCCGATCGATTAGAAAACCCCAATCGTTCTTTTTCGGTGCATTGTAAGTTACAATGACTTTCCCTTTTCCTTGCGGATTAATGGTGGTAGGAATAGCTTTGATGGTAAGGTGCTCGGGTACCCGTTGGAAGGAGATTGCTACATCTTTATCGCTGGGATTATAAATCTCGACGGTATCAGTCTTTACTTCTTTTACGGTAATACGCTGAAGTGCAACATGGTTGGTACTCAAACGGAGACCGCCCATTTCGATGGGGTAGAAATCTTCGATTCCTTTTTCGCGAGGAATAACATCTCCTTTAATGCGCAGGATAACCGTGTTATTTTCGGCATTACTGGTAACACGAATGGTTTTATTGAAGGCACCTGGTCGATTTTGTGGGTTATAGCCCGATTTGATGTAACCGGTTTTTCCGGGGGCAATAGGTTCGCGTGTCCATTCGGGTGAGGTGCAACCACAACTTGGTTTTACATCGGTGATTACCAAAGGTGAGCCTCCGGTATTGGTGAAGTTGAAGACACCATAGGCCATTCCGTCGCTTTCTTTAATCTTACCATAGTCGTACTCGATTGACTCAAACTCGATGTAAGGCGCTTTTTGAGCCTGAAGTTGAAAAAGTCCTACAAGGGTGAGAACGAGCAAGCTTACTACTACTTTCTTCATGATGAATAATTTTAGTTATTGCTTTAATATTACTTAGTTAATGGAGGCCCAAAGGAACAAATTTATTGAGCCCATCAAAATTAGTTCAATCACTTTTTTCGCTTGGTAAAGCGCTGTTAATTATTGTTAAGCATTTGTTATAATTCTAACGCTTTTCTCTCGGAGCAAGGCGTTACCAAGCAACGGGCAAGTGTTGGAGTAAGGCTTCTATTCGGAAAGCATTTTCGACTTTAAAAACTGAGCGGTGTAGGACTTTTCGCAAGCCAGTAAATCCTTTGGTGTACCTGCAAAAAGGAGATCACCTCCTTGCTCTCCCCCTTCCGGTCCGAGATCGATAACCCAATCGGCCGATTTGATTACTTCCTGATTATGCTCAATAATTAAAATGGTATTCCCCAGATCGATCAACGACTGAAAAGCCTTCAGCAGCACATGTACATCGTGAAAATGAAGTCCAGTTGTTGGTTCGTCGAAAATGAACAAATACTGACCTGCCTGTGCATCTTTTGCGAGAAAGGAGGCTAGCTTAACCCGTTGACTTTCACCACCGCTGAGAGTGCTAGACGATTGTCCGAGTTTGACATAGGAGAGGCCAACCTCTTGTAGCGGTTTCAACCGCTGTACAATTTTCTTTTCAGTACTTGCATTGGATTTTCCGAAAAATTCAATGGCTTCCTCTACGGTTAATTCGAGGATATCGTGGATATTCTTACCCCGGTAGTTTACTTCGAGGACTTCGTCTTTGAAGCGTTTCCCTTTGCAGCTTTCGCAAGTGAGTTTAACATCGGCCATGAATTGCATTTCGATTTGTATGCTCCCTTCGCCTTGGCATTCATCGCATCGTCCGCCATCGATATTGAAGGAGAAATGCGAAGCGGTGAATCCCTGCATTTTAGCCAACTGTTGAGCCGCAAATAATTTTCGGATTTCGTCGTAGGCTTTCAAATAAGTAACCGGATTCGACCGGGACGATTTGCCAATAGGATTCTGATCAACAAATTCGACTTCTTTAATAAGGTGTAGGTCGCCGGTTAATTTATCGTAGGAGCCTGTTTGTTCGGAATAGCCGCCAAATCGTTTTTTGAGTGCCGGATAAAGGATTCGTTTGATGAGGGTTGATTTACCCGAGCCGCTCACTCCTGTTACGACGGTAAGCACTTTAAGCGGGATGTTAACGGTGAGGTTCTTCAAGTTATTTTCGCGGGCACCGGTAAGAGTAATCGATTGATTCCATTTGCGCGTTTTATCGGGAAGAGGTATCGATTTGCGTCCGGTAAGATAATCGGCTGTAAGACTATTTTCAGCTTTTACCAGCTCCGATAAAGCTCCCTGAAAAACCACCTCACCCCCCAATCGTCCGGCTAGCGGACCAATATCGATTACCTCGTCGGCTGCACGAATAATTTCTTCGTCGTGTTCTACCACCAAAACCGTATTTCCAAGCTGCTGCAGTTTGCGCAAAACCTCGATAAGCAGATGGGTGTCGCGTGCGTGCAATCCGATGCTCGGTTCGTCGAGGATATAGAGCGATCCAACCAAACTGCTCCCCAGGGAGGTTGCTAGGTTTATTCGTTGCGATTCGCCTCCCGACAAGGTAGAAGAAAGTCGGTTTAGAGTTAGGTAGCTGAGTCCGACATTTACCAGAAAATTGATTCGGTTGATAATTTCGACCAAGAGACGTTGAGCGATTTTTGCCTGGTGTGCGTCGAGTTCAAGCTGGTCAAAGAACGTTTTTAGTTGATCGATGGGAAGGTTGACTAAATCGGAAATGGATTTTCCCCCAATTTTTACATACTGCGCCTCTTTTTTCAGTCGCGTTCCCTTGCATTCGGGACAAGTTGTTTTTCCTCGATACCGTGCCAGCATGACACGATTCTGAATTTTATAATTCTCGGCTTCGAGCATGTTAAAAAATTCGGTCAAACCGGTGAAGTAGCGGTTTCCGGTCCACAGCAATTCCTGTTGCGATTCGCTCAGTTCATAATAAGGACGATGAATCGGAAAATCGAATTTAGCGGCGTGCTTAATGAGTTGATCTTTGTAGTAACTCAATTTATCGCCTTTCCAACAGGCGATAGCTCCTTCGTAAATGGACAGACTTTTATTCGGGATAACTAAATCGACATCGAGGCCAATTACTTTCCCATAACCTTCGCAGGTTGGGCAGGCACCGAGAGGATTATTAAAGCTAAACATATCGGTTGACGGAAGTTCGAAGGTTATTCCATCGGCTTCGAAACGATTCGAAAACACTTCGGTTTCCATTTTATCGTCGAAATAGAAACGCAACTGACAACTGCCATGGCCTTCGAAAAAGGCGGTTTGAATGGAGTCGGCCATACGGCTTACATTTTCAGCATCCTGATCATTGCTGAGTCGGTCGATAACCAGCCAGAATTCATCGTTGGAGTCGAGAAAAGTCGTATCGAAGAGCAGTTCTTCAATTTTATGGACTTCCTCCCCGTGAGCCAAACGACTAAACCCTTGTTGCTGGAGTGTTTCCAGGTGTTGAATACGAGTGCGGCCCTCCGGTATATGCACCGGCGATAACACGAGGAAGCGGGTCCCTTCTGGTTTATTGAGAGCAGCTTCGACTACATCGCCTACCGAATGTCGTTTTACTTCTTTGCCACTTATGGGGGAAAACGTTTTTCCTGCGCGAGCATAGAGTAGTTTTATGTAGTCGTAAATTTCGGTAGAAGTACCCACAGTGGAACGCGGGTTTCGCGTATTTACCTTTTGCTCAATAGCTATTGCCGGTGGAATTCCTTTAATGTACTCAACTTCGGGTTTATTGATTCGACCCATAAATTGGCGTGCGTAGGCCGAAAGGCTTTCCACGTACCGACGCTGGCCTTCGGCATATAAGGTATCGAATGCAAGCGAAGATTTTCCCGAACCGGAAAGCCCTGTTATTACAATCCATTTATTCCGGGGAATCGATAGGCTGATTCCTTTTAAGTTATGAATGGATGCGTTTTTTATTTGTATGGAGTTGGATGCCGACATGCTTCGTTTTTTTTGAGGCTGCAAAAGTTTGAATTTAATTTTTAATTAGAGTTGCAATTTGTTTTTTTTTGCTCTATTATCGTGGTGTAATTATCAACACCATTTGTTTCACTTTAAACCGGAGGATTTGCCTATCGAATTACATCTACCTAAGTAACTTAAAATAAGGAGGTAACATGTGTAATTCCCATCTATCCGATTACGAATTGGTGAAACTATTCGAAGGAGGCGACGTATCTGCCATCCAGACTCTCATCGAACGGCACAAAGACAGAATCTTCACTTACATTATGCTTTTAGTAAAAGAAGAGCATTTAGCTGAGGATATTTTCCAGGATACTTTTGTTAAGGTGATTCATTCTCTGAAGAAAGGCAAATATCAGGATAATGGTAAGTTTCCATCCTGGGTTGCTCGCATAGCGCATAATCTCGCCATTGATCATTTCCGAAAAGAAAACTCTTATCAGACCCTTTCGAACGATCAGACCGAGCATGATTTATTCAACAATCGGAAGTTCTCCGATTCTACGATTGAAGACTCTCTGATTCAGGATCAAATTACCAACGATGTTCGCAAGTTAATCGACCTACTTCCGCCAGAGCAGAAGGAAGTTGTCATGTTGCGTCATTATGCCGGTTTAAGTTTTAAGGAGATTGCCGATCAGACCGAAGTGAGCATCAATACTGCTTTAGGCAGAATGCGCTATGCCTTGATCAATTTGCGTAAAATTATCGAGGAGAAACAAATACAACTCACTCATAGCTAATTACTTAATACCAGCGCTCTTTACTTTGAACGAGTAAGAGTGTTAAAAACCAAAGCAGAGAATACTAAAGGGTGAATGGAGGTCGTTTCCTAACTACCAAATGAACTGAACTAATTCTCTGCCTATGAAAAAAAACTTTACCTTTTTATGGATTCATGACAATCGCTACTCCGACTCTCCTCTTTGTTTCGACGGAGTTCAACTTCCTGAAGAATCTTGGGACGAGTTTACCGATGTTTTTGAAACCCTAAATCAAGCTAGCTGGAGTCCTTCGGATGAAAGCATCCAACGGCTGCTTGAAATTGCCAATGGAGTAGTATAAACACGTTTAGGAAAAGAAGGAAGCCACCGCTCATCATGAGTTGGTGGTTTTCTTTTTTAAAGCAAAAAGGCTGACTCCTGGTAGGAATCAGCCTTTTGTATTCACTGAGATTGTGTAGTCGATTATTTACCGGGGCATTGTTTAACAATTTCCGGATCGATGTTAGCGGCACCATAGGATTTATCGAATGAATCGCTAAACTTCTTCGCTAATTTTTTAGCGGTTTCCCAATACGCATCTTTATCTTTCCAAGTATTGATTGGTTTCAATATTTCGGAAGGAACGCCGGGAACAGCTTTCGGCACATTAACGTGGAAGGTTTCGTCGGCTTCGTATTCAGCTTCGTTTAACTGGCCACTTAAAGCAGCGTTAACCATTGCGCGGGTTAAAGGTAAGTCGATACGGCTTCCAACGCCATAAGCTCCACCACTCCAACCGGTATTAACCAGGTAAACACTAACGTTGTGTTCTTTCATTTTTTCGCCGAGCATTTTAGCATATACATCGGGTTTAGCCGGCATAAAAGGCTGACCAAAGAAGCGGCTAAAAGTAGCTTGTGGTTCGGTAACACCGGTTTCGGTTCCGGCCAGCTTAGAGGTATAGCCCATTAGGAACCATAACATTGCTTGGCTTGGACTCAATTTCGAAACGGGAGGCAGAACACCGTAAGCATCGGCTGTTAAGAAAAGGATGGTATTTGGATGACCAGCGGTAGAGCTAGGTTTAATATTTTTCAGGTACTCTAATGGGAAGGATGCACGAGAGTTAGGAGTAAAACGGTCGTCGAAATAATCGAACTCACCATTTGGGTAGATCATGGCATTTTCAACGATTGAACCGTGGTTTTTGTAATCGTCGGCATGCATCACTGCTTCGAAGATATCTGGTTCTTTTTTCGGATTGATATCGATCATTTTCGCATAGCAACCATTCTCGAAGTTGGCGATTCCGTTTTCGTTCCATCCGTGTTCATCGTCGCCCAGGAGAGCGCGGGTTGGGTCGGCCGAAAGAGTTGTTTTACCGGTACCTGACAGACCAAGCAGAAGCGCTGATTTTCCATCGGGGCCTTCGTTTGCCGAGCAATGTAACGGAAGGATTCCTTCGAGAGGAAGGAGGTAATTCATGACAGTGAAGAGCATTTTTTTCATGGATCCCATGTAGGCGGAACCAACGATAACGCCGAGTTTACGGTCGAAATCCATGGCTACGACCATATCGCTAGCTTTTCCGTTAGGCATTTCGCGCAAGCGACCTACGTATTTTTCGCCATCGAGCTTTTCGTAAGGAACATGGAGCAGGTAAAAACCATTGTTGTGGTAGATACTTTTCTCGATATCTTCGGGAACCGGGCGGAACATATTATCGATAAAAACCTGAGCGAGAGCATTGGTGGAGGCAACTTTTACGGGGAGAGCATAGCTTGAATCGGCACCAATTACCCTATCGGTTACATAAATTTTTTCTTTGGAAGCGAGGAAATCAAGTGCATCGGCATAGAGCATATCAAATGTTTCTTCGGAAATGGGCAGGTTGTTGGGCGATGACCAATCGATATTATTTTCGCTGGAAGCGCGTTTTACGCAAACGGTATCTTTGGGGCTTCGACCGGTCGATTCGGGGGGGGTCCATGTAGCTAAGGCGCCATTGGCACTAACGATGCACTCGCGATTTTCTACTGCTTCGGTGATAAAAACAGAGCGCTGGACATTATCAAACACTTTCGAATGAGCCTTAAGTGCATCCTGTAATTTAGCTTTCAGATCTTCCATAAAGTTTAAGTTTAGATTAGGTTTAGATAATAAAGCGACAAATATAAATCAAAACCAAAAATGGAACATTCAAATAGCTAAATATTTGAACATTTACAGCTATGTTTAATAACAAGTTGCAAACGTTTACGGCAGTAGGATTGCAGCTTGTTTTCGATAGTTCATCCACTCTCTTATCTTTGCGCCAAAATTCAGGTAAGCGCAATGGTATCATTCAATCAATTAGCCGTCTATTTCGGGTCCTTTTGTCTTTTCGAAGACGTTTCCTTTCTTATCAACGAGCGCGATCGGATTGGCTTAGTAGGGCGAAATGGAGCCGGAAAATCGAGCCTTCTCAAACTCTTAACCGGAGACCTTGCCTACGATCAGGGAACAATTTCCAAACCTGGCGACCTCTCTATTGGATACCTGCCACAGCAAATGAAGGTGAGCAATACCACCAGCATATTCAATGAAACGCTCACTGCTTTTTCCGATTGGTTGCAACTGAAAAGCGACATCGACCAATTGAATCATTTGCTTCAATCGCGAACCGATTACGAATCGGAATCCTATCTTAAATTGACCCACGATTGGGCCGAAAAGAACGAACGATTTCAGCTCCTTGGAGGAGAATCGCTCCATGCACAGGTAGAAATAACCCTCCTTGGATTGGGCTTTGAACGAAAAGATTTCGATCGCCCCACATCGGAACTAAGTGGAGGTTGGCGCATGCGAATCGAGCTAGCCAAAATCCTTCTACAGAAACCCAAATTACTCCTGCTCGACGAGCCGACCAATCACCTCGACATTGAATCGATTCAATGGCTCGAAGACTTTCTAAAAGAATATCCGGGAGCATTGGTACTCATCTCCCACGACCGCATCTTTCTCGATCAGGTTACGAATCGGACCATTGAGATTATTCAGGGAAAGATATTTGACTACCGGGTTGCCTATTCCCAATTTGAAGTCTTACGACGCGAAAGACGTGAACAGCAGCAGGCAGCCTTCAAGAATCAACAGAAGAAGATTGAGGAAACCGAGCAATTTATCGAGCGGTTTCGGTACAAAAGCACTAAGGCGGTTCAGGTTCAATCGCGCATTAAGCAACTCGAAAAAATTGATCGTATTGAGCTCGACGAAATTGATCAGGCTAGCATGAGCTTCCGTTTTGCACCCGCACCTCACAGCGGAAATCAGGTTCTGGAAATTAAGCAGTTAGGCAAGTCTTATGGAGCGCACACCGTTTTAAAAGACATCCATTTACTGCTAAGGAGGGGAGAAAAAATTGCCTTTGTTGGGAGAAATGGAGAAGGAAAATCGACTCTTTCCAAAATCATTGTTGGCATCCTCGATCATACGGGCGAATGCAAGACAGGCCATTTGGTTAAAGTAGGCTATTATGCTCAGAATCAAGATGAATTACTCAACGAAGATAAAACTGTTTTAGAGGTAATCGACGATGCAGCGGTTGGAGAGATCCGAAAGAAAATACGCGATTTACTAGGTTCCTTTCTTTTTAGTGGAGAGGCCGTGGATAAGAAAGTTAAAGTTTTGTCGGGTGGAGAACGATCGCGGCTGGCCATGGCACGAATGCTCCTGGAACCGGCTAATTTGCTGGTGCTCGACGAACCAACCAATCACCTCGACATGATCTCGAAGGATCTGTTGAAGCAAGCCCTGCTCCAGTACGACGGAACGCTGATTATTGTATCGCACGACCGGTATTTTCTCGATGGCTTAGTAGATAAAGTATACGAGTTTCGGAATGCAGGAATCCGTGAATATTTGGGAGGAATACAAGAGTTCATGCAAAAAAAGCGGATTGCTCAAATGCAGGAACTCGACCGGAAAAAATCATCTGCCAACGATGGCTTACCCAAGAAAGAGAGTGAGCAGAAAGCCAATTATCAGCAACGAAAAGAAATAGAAAAGGAACTAAGAAAAGTCCGAAATAAGTTGGAGGAATGTGAAGTCCTCATCGAAAAGTTGGAAAGTGAACTGGAGGCGATGACAATTCAGATGTCGGAGCCGCAAAACAGTGCCGATGGCGAATTATTTCACCAATACGGTTTACAGAAAAAAGCCTTGGAGCAAGCCATGGAAGATTGGGAATTGCTTCATGAATCGGTTGAAGCTTGGGAGAAAAAGAAACAAGAATCTTTCTAGGTAAAATGTAAATTTTCCAGGCTAACATTTCCGCCCGACAAAATGATACCGGTTCGCTTGTTGGCAAAATACCTCGGAAATTTCATTACAGCCGCCAGACCTACCGCTGCAGAGGGTTCAACTAAAATTTTCATCCGTTCCCAAATCCATCGGAGAGCGATTAAAATTTCATCTTCATCGACCCGCATGATTTCATCCACCTTATCCTGTATGATTTGAAAATTTGTTTCACCAACCGAGGTTAACAAGCCATCGGCAATGCTTCTGGGAGCTTTAGCCGGTTGACGGATTCCGGAATAAAAGCCCCACCAACCATCGTCGGCTAGGGTCGGTTCGACTCCAATAACCCGGATTTTAGGATTCATGGCTTTACTGGCAATGGCTGTTCCGCTAAGCAGACCTCCGCCACCTAGTGGAGCTAGGATGATATCGAGGTTAGGCGAATCTTCCATCAGCTCGAGAGCGGCTGTCCCTTGACCTGCGATGATATGAGGGTGGTGGTAAGGGTGAATAAACACCGCTTGAGTTTCGAGTTGCACTTCCTTCATTTTTTGCTCGCGGTGCTCCAGCCCCACCGGGCAAAAATGAATGATTCCACCATACGCCTTAACGGCTTCTATTTTTACCCTGGGGGAGTTTTCGGGCATGATGATATGCGCAGTTACCCGGCGACTTTGAGCGGCCAGGGCCAATGCAGCAGCATGATTCCCGGAAGAATGAGTTACTACGCCCCTTTTCAATTCATCTTGAGACAGTTGTGCCAAAGCATTACTGGCACCCCGAAACTTAAAAGCTCCCGCTTTTTGCAAGTTTTCACATTTAAAAAAGAGTTCGGCACCGGCTCGTTGATTGATGAGACGGGAAGTGAGAACCGGCGTACGATGAATCAGATGGCGAATTCGATCGTGCGCTTGTTTGATGTCCTCGAAGCCAGGAGCCGGAAATGGAATCATGAGCGATTAATCATTTTTTCGTCCAAAAACCGAGACATTGATATATCGGCTTGGGTTTTCTTTCAAATCTTTGAGTAGAGCTTCCAGTTCTTTGGTAGCACCTTGCACCTTTTCGTACAGCTCTTTATCGTTCATTAGCTGCCCCATGGACCCTTCCCCTTCGTTAATTTTCTTACTTATTTCGGCAAGTTCGGCGAACGTTTTTTCGATCTCGACGATGCTTTGTTTGATGGGGGCGTTTGCCAGGGAATCCGTGAGTTGGTTCAAATGACCCAGCGTTTGGTCGAGGTTTCCAGTATTATTTGCCAGCATGAGCGAGAGCGAATCCAGGTTGCGAATCATGTTTTGCAAGCTTCCGCGTTCGGCTTGTACCACTTCGCTAATATTTCTACTCAATCGTTCAATATCTTTCATCGATGAGCTGAGTGCGGAGAAGCTTTGTTTCAGATTTTCGATGGTTTGGTCGGTAAAAACGGCTTGCACTCCAACAATAACCGAGTCGAAACTGCTAATCAGTTCTTCGGCTTTGAACTTAAGCGGAGCAATTTGAGCATTGACTTCTTCCATGAGTTCCTTTTCAATCTCGGAGTGAAGGGTATCGAAAGGCTGATGGAGCTCGGTATTTTTCGAAAGGATGAGTTCGATTTCTTTCGTACCCATTAAGTCGGAGCTCACAATTTTAGCCACCGAGCCTTTGGGGATTTTAATATCTTCTTCGAGGTAGATTTCGACGAATAATCGGCTGTAATCGGTGGTATCGAAGTACACTCGTTCCACCTGTCCTACTTTGAACCCTTTAAGGCTCACCTTATTGGAAGGGATAAGTCCCCCAACCCGCTCGAACTCGGCGTAGTAGAATAATTTTTTCTCGAAAACTTTGTGTCCTTTCAAGAAGTTGAATCCCCAAATTGCTACAGCAATTACTGTAAAGGCAAAGATTCCGATGTAGGTATTTTTTGAAATTTTCAATTTATTCATGGTTATGTTGTAAGTCTTTTGCTTCCTGCACGCTGATTCTTTTTCCCCGGTAGAAAGCAATCGGGAAAGCATCTTTAAATTCTTTTTTTGCCTCTTTCAGAAGAGCAGCGGCGGCATCCCAGGTGGTTTCTTTACCGAGATAGTATTTATAAATTTCTCCTTCTTTTTCCTGAACGAGATTTTCGAACTTTTGATATTTCTTCCGAGTTAAATCCATTGGTTTGGAGGTAGCCGCAACCTGAATAGTAAAATAAAGTTCGGGTTCTGGATTTGGATCGGCCGGTAAAGTTTCTTCGGGTTGAAGGCTTGTTCCGGATTTACTTTCCACTGCATTCTTATACGAGCGGAATGCGCGGAAAATGGCCGATGCAATATAATCTTTCCCTTGTTCGGTATTCAAGTATTTTTCTTCGTCGGGATTGGTAATAAATCCTGTTTCGACCAGTACAGCAGGCATGGTTGTGGCCCACAGCACGATAAATCCGGCTTGTTTCACTCCCCGGTTCACACGCTTGGCTCTCATTTCAAATTCGTCCTGCACCGAAGCTGCCATGGCCAGGCTCAAATCGAGGTTCGACTTTTGGGCGAGCGACATTTTGATAAACATTTCAGGGCTTTCGGCATCGAAGCCTTCATAGAACGATTCCGTATTATCTTCGAGTTCGATTACGGCATTTTCGCGCTTAGCTACTTCGAGGTTTTCTTCTTCTTTGTGCAAACCCATTACAAAAGTTGACGTTCCAACCACATGGTTTTTGGGGACCCCATCGACATGGATGCTTAGAAAGAGGTCGGCTTTTAATTTATTGGCAATGTGAGCGCGTTCGTACAATGGAACAAACACATCGGTGTTTCGGGTGTAGATTATTTTAACATCGGGCAACTGTTCTTCCACCAACTTACCCACCCGCAAGGCGAGGTCGAGGGTAATATCCTTTTCCTGCGAGACGAGGCCACGTGCTCCGGAGTCTTTCCCACCGTGGCCAGCATCGATTACGAGCGAGAAGCTTCCCGAAGGATTGATGATGGCAGCTTGCGCGAAGGAAGAAAAAGAATGAAAGCTCACAAGAAACAGAATCAAGAATCGTTTCAGCATAAGGTTCAGATTCCCGGTAAACCAACTAAAGTAGTTCATGTTGGATGCGTTATAGGTTTTTCAGGACCTAATGGTTTGTATAATTTTTAATTAGCTTTGCCCTACTTTTGAAGAAAGGGCAGCCATCGCGGCTGTTTCTGCTAAATATCAATGGTTTAAAATCGATAGTCGCAAAAATAGTATTTATAATTTGTCCTTGAAATTCGAAACACGGCTTTTTGTGTTGCTGTTGATTTTAAACAGTTTTGGTTTAGCAGCTCAGGTTGACGTTCCGGAGCTTCCATCCCAAGATACTCTAATTCCAGCTACTCAAGTTGACACAATAACCCCCGACACCTTGCCTGATCCGCGATCGGAGTACATTCGTGGCACCATTGACCGAAGTGGTCAAATCGTGCCGGGCGATACCACCGGCGATCCGGACATCCGGTTGAAAAGTTCCCAAAAGAAAGAAGCACTCGATGCTCCGGTTCGTTACCTGGCACGGGATTCCATGGCTTATTTTATTCGAAATCAGATGCTTTACCTCTACGGCGATGCACAAATTTATTATCAAGACATCGAATTAAAAGCGGCGATGATAGCCATCGATATCGAAAAGAAAACCATTTATGCTGCCTATCTGCTGGATTCGGCAAATAACCAGGTAGGCCGACCCATTTTTAAACAAGGAGAAGACACCTTCGAGGCCGATTCGATTAACTATAATTTTGAAACGCGGAAAGGATTTATCAAGCAGCTTCGCACCGAGCAACAAGGTGGTTACTTGCACAGCAAAACCACCAAACGCTTACCCAATGAGCAAATTTGCCTTCAGGACGGAAAATTCACTACCTGCAATGCCGATCATCCGCACTTTTACATTTCCCTCAAAAAAGCCATCCTCATTCCAAACGAAAAGATTGTAAGCGGACCAATTAATCTGGTTATTGCCGATATACCTACCCCTGCTTGGTTGCCTTTCGGATTTTTTCCAACCCAAAAGAAATTCACCTCCGGTGTAATCATCCCGGAATATGGCGAAGAACGAAATCGAGGATTTTTCCTTAAAAATGGAGGGTATTACCTGGCCTTGAGCAATTATTTCGATTTGGCTTTGCGAGGCGATATTTATTCCAAAGGAACCTGGGGTTTGCAAGCCAACTCGAATTACAATATTCGCTATCGGTTTAGTGGTAATTTTAATGTTCGTTTTTACGATAACCGCATCGGGCAAGAAGGTTTTCCTAATTACTCACGGTCGAAAGACTTTTCCGTTCGTTGGACCCATCGACAAGATCCAAAGGCATCGCCCGGGCAGAATTTCTCGGCCAATGTCGATTTTTCTACCAGCGGGTTCGACCGGAACCACACCTACTCGGCCGATAATCGCCTCCAAAACACGAAAAATTCGAGTATTTCTTACAGCAAGTCCTGGGGCGGACAAGTAAATTTCTCGACCGACCTGAGGCATTCGCAAAACAGTCAAACTCAGAAAGTGAATCTGACTTTCCCCTCCGCTACCTTGAATGTGAATCGGCAGTATCCTTTTAGAAAAAAGTCCAGTACAGGAAACTTTGCCTGGTACGAGAACATTCAAATTGAGTATAAAGCCAAGCTGCAAGGGAACTTGCAAGTGAACGAGGAGAATTTCTTCTCCCCCACCATCCTGGATTCCTTACGATCCGGTTTCCAACACGATATTCCGCTTAGTGCGAACTATAAATTTTGGAACTACTTCAACTTCACCCCCAATTTGGGTTATACCGGAAAATTGTATCCCAACTATCAAGTTCAGGAGTGGGATCCAACCGCTCAGGTAAACGATTCAACCTTCGGAAAAGTAGTAACCCGACGAGTGAATGAAGTAAGCTATGCTCACACCTTTTCGCCTGTTGCCAGCCTGGCTTTTAGCCCTACGGTTTATGGAATGTTCACCTTTACTCGTGGTCCCGTTTTGGCACTGCGACATGTGATGACTCCCAGCATCAGCTTTAATATCAAACCCGATATGGGGAAGGACAATCCCTTTGTTTTCCGGCCAAAAGTTCTGGGTCCCGACAGCCTCGATAGCGAACAGACCTACTCCATTTACGATGGTTCTATTTATGGTTCGCCGCAACGCAATACCCGTTCCGGCTCCATTAATTTCAGCCTCGGGAATAACATCGAAATGAAGGCCAAGCCAACCTCCGACACCGCCACCGTAGATCGAAAAATAAAAATTCTGGAACAATTGAATTTCAGAACCCGATACGACATTTATAAAGAAGAAAAAAACCTCGATCCCATCAGTTTTGCTGGAAGCACCACCCTTTTCAAAGATGTAAAAATCAATTTTGGAGGAACCTTGAATCCTTATGCACTCGATGAAAATGGCGCTGAAACGGCCGAATTTGGAATTGCGCGTGGCGCAAGCTTGTTTCGATTAACTCAAGCTAACTACGCCATCAGTTATGCTATAAGGGGAAAACAAAAAAAACAACCCAAACCGGAGGAAGGTGCGATTCCTGAAGAACCAGAAAACTTGCTCGAAACTGAAACGGATGAGGACTTAGAAATAGGGATGTTCAATCCCGACGATGGGATTATAGGCGACCCGAACGAGCACTATGTCAATTTCAATTTGCCCTGGAGTTTGCGACTCGATTACAACTGGCATTACACCAAGCCAGGTTTGGTTTCGGCGGTAACCAGCAACTTGCGTATAGGCGGAGAGCTTAATTTAACCGAGAAATGGAAAATATCGGTCAATACTGGTTACGATTTTAACCGTAACGAATTCACCTACACCACCATCGATATTTACCGCGATCTCCACTGTTGGGAGGCGCGCTTTTCGTGGGTACCGTTTGGAACCTACATGAGTTATCAGTTTCAACTCAATGTTAAACCGGGAATTTTGCAAGATTTGAAATACAACCGACGTCGCAGTTGGTTTGATAATTTCTAAGTAGAATGCCGCCCAATCGAAACCTCCCAATCATAGCCAGAAAGGTTTCCGAAAACAATTCGGCTATTCTTTTAGAACTAAAAAACAGCGTATGGAACACCTTAAAGATTATCGCGAATTACGCATCGTTTTCATGGGAACACCTTCCTTTGCGGCATATTCGCTAGAGTCCTTTTTGAAGGCAGGATTGCAAGTAGTAGGCGTAGTAACCACCGAGGACAAACCTGCCGGTCGGGGCTTACAAGTAAAAACTTCCGCCGTAAAAGAGGTAGCCTTGAACTACCAACTTCCCCTTTTACAACCACCCAAACTAAAAGATCCTGAATTTCTGAATCGACTCAGATCCTGGCAAGCCGATGTATTTATTGTGGTAGCCTTTCGCATGCTGCCTGAACTCGTTTGGTCGATGCCGCCCCTCGGCACGATTAATTTGCATGCTTCCCTTTTACCTCAGTATCGGGGTGCCGCCCCAATTAATCATGCCATTATTCAAGGTGAAACGGAAACAGGGGTAACAACCTTCTTCATCGAAAAAGAAATCGATACCGGTAAAATATTGCTACAGGAAAAGATTCAGATTGAACCCACCGAAACAGCCGGAAGCCTGCACGATAAACTCATGGT
>CALGAK010000035.1 GCA_937954085.1 uncultured Bacteroidota bacterium | reverse complement strand
AAAACAACTTTTTGAGTTTTAACAGCATTGTCGCTAACAACTTGGATCATGTAAGTTCCGTTGTGCAGACCTGATAAATCTAAGGTGTTTAATTGAGAAGCTTTGCGAACCGACATAACGAGTTCACCAATTACGTTGTAAACGTTGATAGAAGCATTTTGAGCGTTTTCAACCTGAACCAAACCAGTAGTTGGGTTAGGATAAACACGTACTTGGTTTAATACTTCGTTGTTAATACCAACACTGGTAGTAGTAATAGTGATATCGTCAACTAACATTACCCAGTGGTCGTTACTTACGCAATGTAAAGCTACGTAAACAGCTTGTCCGTCGTAAGCAGAAAGATCAACGTTGAATTCTTCGTAAGCTTCGCCTGGTTCTAATTTGTTCGATACATAGGTAAAGCTGGCAGGAGCGTTATCGGTAGTCGAAACAGCAACATAAAATTCTTCAGCACCCCATTGTACGGATAAAGAAGCAGCCCAAACTGATAATGAAGATTCAGTTCCTAATTGGAATTGAGGAGAGATGAACCAGTCATCGTTTGGAGCGTCAGCAGTAACAGCATTCATTACCATTGCAGCTTTTCCACCTCCGTGAGGAGCAAGAGTGGTAAGACCAGCAGCTTCAGCTTCGGCATGATCGTAAACGTTGAAAGCCATTTGGCCGGTAACGCCAACATCACCATAGTCACCCCAAACGTTTCCTTCGTCACCATCAACGGTGATCCAGTTGTAAGGAGCAAAATCGCCAGTCCAGTTGTTGAAACATTCTTCGAAAGTAACCATCATGTCGTTAGTCGAAGATGGGTCGATAACGTCGATTTCCATGGTATAAACGTCGCCAGCGCCATTAGCGTTGGAAGCGATTAAGGTAACTTCGAAAGTACCGGCAGTAGCCCAGCTAACCGAAGGATTTTGGTCGGTAGAGGTAGCAGGAGTACCATCTTCGAAAGTCCAAGCCCAGCTAGTAGGCAGACCGAATGATTCGTCGGTGAAGGTAACAGAAGCACCAATTACAGTAGAACCAGGACCTGAGAACATGCTGATAGGAGCATCGTTAACAGTAGGGCAAGCCATAGCGAAATCGTAGTATTCCTGAGCGGTAAAATAATTGGTGATACCTTGTCCAACTTCGTAATAATCGCCGGTGGGGCAAATCATATAGATGGTTGGGAAGTAAGCCAGGTTATACAGCGAAGCGATGTTATCGTCGTTGATAATGGGGAATGGAGTACCAGTTACCCAGTCGCCTTGCGAGTTAGCCGAAGCAGCATATAATTCAGCCTCAGCAGTGGAAGGATCACCTTCTACAAAAAGAACCATTGCTTCGTCGGTGCCGTTTGGACCATAAGCATTGTAAAAATCTTTAAGAGCACCATTTTGGTGGAAGCTCCAGCAAGGAGAACACCAGGTAGCGGAGATTTCGAGAATAACGGGTTTGCCGGCATTCAGGTAATCGTACAAAGTGTGAGAGTTACCATCGATATCTACGGTGGTGAAGTCGGGAGCTAAAGCCATAGCACTTTTCGTGTGTGATGCATTTTTGTAGGCTTCAACTTGCATCGATTGCATGGCTTTGTATTGACCAAAAGCAGCAACGCTAATAACCAGAGCCAGCATTAAGAGTAATTGTTTCTTCATAATTAAGATAGATTTAAGTAAACTTTAGTTTAAAACGATGCCCCAAATATAAAAACATATTGAACGGTAAAAAGCATTGTGAAGCTTTTTTGCAACATCCAATTCGTTTAATTGATTCAGCTTCCTTGGGCCTCGCGGCTTATAATTTTGGATGGATTGATTTAGGGTGAATAAGTATCTTTCAATAAGTAAAAAAGACTAGTATAATTCTATAACTATTTGGAAAAAAGCTTCATGACGCTTTGCGTCTTAAGTGACAAAAAAACAGGGACGCCGGTAGTCCGGTGTCCCTGTGGGTAGGTAGATTTCTTCTATACAGCACGATGAGAAAGCAATCTTATCGGCTTTGAAACGTGTGTTTATCGATTAATTCGTGTTTTATAGAAGGAGGCATACACGAAATAGAGTGCTACTAATAAGAATCCGATTCCGACGTAAGGAGCCATGTCGCGGAATTGTTCTGCAATGGCAATTTCCATGGCTAATAATCCGAAAAGCGTGGTGAATTTGATAATTGGATTCAGAGCAACCGAGGAGGTGTCTTTGAAGGGATCCCCAACGGTATCGCCGACTACAGAAGCAGCATGGAGTTCGGTTCCTTTTTCTTTCATATCGACCTCGATTACTTTTTTAGCATTGTCCCAGGCTCCACCTGCATTGGCCATGAAGATGGCTTGATAGAGTCCGAATACGGCAATGGAAATGAGGTAAGAAACGAACATGGAAACGGCTAAATTACTGTCGTCGGAGGGAGCCGAAAGGAAGGCGAATGCAAGGGCAAAAGAGAAGATGGCAATGAAAATATTGAGCATTCCTTTTTGAGCATAACGAGTACAAATTTCTACTACTTGTCGTGATTTTTCAGTCGAAGCTTTTTTCTCGGCATTCGGATCGAGGTTAATATTGTCCTTGATGTAGGCTACAGCACGGCTAGCACCAGTGGTAACTGCTTGGATGGAAGCTCCTGTGAACCAGTAAATGACCGCTCCCCCCAAGATGAATCCGAGGATGGTGTATGGGTTCAGGAGGTTCAAAATTTCTTCGGGTTGAACCTGAAGGGTATCTTTAATAACCAAAATTAGACTGAAGATCATAGTAGTAGCACCAACCACTGCTGTTCCGATAAGAACGGGTTTAGCTGTTGCTTTAAACGTGTTACCTGCTCCGTCGTTTGCTTCGAGGTAATGTTTTGCTTTTTCGAAATCGGGAGTAAATCCGAAGTCTTTTTTTATTTCTTCCGACACATTAGGCACTTCTTCGATGAGTGATAATTCGTAGATGGATTGAGCGTTGTCGGTTACCGGTCCGTAACTATCGACCGCAATGGTAACCGGACCCATTCCAAGCATCCCGAAGGCAACCAGTCCGAAAGCAAAAATCGACGGATAAATCATGAATTCGCCCAGTCCAAAGGTGCTGGCGTAATAGGCCACGAACATGAGGAGGAAGAAAACCATACCGTTCCAGAAAGCGCTAAAGTTACCGGCAACCAAGCCCGATAAGATATTCAGAGAAGCTCCCCCTTCTTTCGAAGCTTGAACAACTTCGTTTACGTGGGTCGATTTTGGTGAAGTGAATAGTTTAGTGAATTCAGGAATAAGAGCAGCACCGAGTGTTCCGGCCGAAATGATAATCGATAAAGTTATCCAAAGGTTATTGGGTAATTCGGCAATGGTAAGGTAGCTAATGAGGAAGGTTACCGCGATGGATAGGATGGAGGTGATCCAAACCAGATTGGTAAGCGGGCGTTCAAAGTCGAGATCGTCGGCATTTTTATATTTCATGTTACTCCATTTGCCGTTAATCCAGAAGGAGACGATAGAGGTGATAATCATGAGGATACGCATGAGGAAAATCCAAACGAGTAGTTCAGCTTGGAGAGCGAGGTCGGGGACAGCCAATAGAATGAAGGAGATAAGCGCTACCCCGGTTACACCGTAGGTTTCGAATCCATCGGCGGTTGGTCCAACGCTATCGCCGGCATTATCGCCTACACAGTCGGCGATGGTTCCTGGGTTACGTGGGTCGTCTTCGCCAATTTTGAAAATTACTTTCATGAGGTCGGAACCGATATCGGCAATTTTAGTGAAGATACCACCTGCGATACGGAGAGCCGATGCTCCGAGCGATTCACCGATTGCAAATCCGATAAAGCTGGCTCCGGCATATTTTCCGGGAACAAACATCAGGATAATCAGCATCAGGATTAATTCGAGCGAAATAAGTACTACTCCAATGCTCATCCCGGCATTGAGAGGGATATTGAGGAGTTTAATGGGTTTGCGTTCAAGCGAGGCGAAAGCCATGCGGGAGTTTGCAAGCGTATTCATGCGAATGCCAAACCAGGCCACGCTGTAGGAACCTAAAATACCTACGATAGTCCATCCTAAAATGAGCATAACCCCACCAAAACCGAAATTAGCTTCGGATAAGTATCCAAAATAAAAGCTAACGGCAGCACCAATAAAAATGAACAGAATCA
This sequence comes from uncultured Bacteroidota bacterium, assembly GCA_937954085.1. Lineage (GTDB taxonomy): Bacteria > Bacteroidota > Bacteroidia > Bacteroidales > M50B96 > M50B96. The sequence continues at coordinate 18,242 of CALGAK010000035.1, read as the reverse complement.
TCAGGAATTTACCTTGCTGAATCAGGTAGGTTTTTCCCGTTTCGTAGATCACCTGGGCAACCTCGAGCATCGATGCGTGAGCACGAAGTTTTTTCACTTTTACAAATTGGTAAAGGCCGAATAAGAACCCAAGAAGGGTAATGATAAATCCGTAGTACAGGATGCTTTCCTCCTTGATTGAGTCCGGAATTACCAGATTGGCTTCGCTTGCATAGGACCCGAATGTGAGCGCCAGCAAGCTAAACAAGCTTGTAACTTTCTTCATTTGTTGTTGATTTTTAGATTAATACTGATTGTTATTGCATGCAAATATAAACGAAGTCGCGAATTATGAAATAGCCTCTTTAGGGCTTGAAGGTGCTTCTCGTAGTCGTTCATTCCAGATAATCCAAAGGATGAAAATAACTACATAGAAGAAAGGCCGTAGGATCCAATCGTGTGAGAAATCCCAGTGTTGTGGCCAGTTCATCAGCACAAAGGAAAGCACCAGGATGCGAAATACATTGACTCCATACATGATCACCAGGCTCAATGGAATGTACCATAGTTTCTTCAACCACGGACCGGGGAAAAGGAGAAATAAGACTAGGATTTGATAGAATTGTTTCACTCCCGAACAGGAGTTATTAATTTCGATGTAGCCCACGTTCGAGAACCACATGGTAGTACCCGAGGGTGTAATGTCGTACCAATGGCGTACGATCCCGTAGGAATGCTGAAATAGGCTTTCTTTCATGAATTCCTGAAAACTCAGGAACCAGGGTAGGGAAGTGAACCAGGAAATATTAGCCCAATAAAGGATATGTGCTAAATAGGTAATCAGAATAAATAATCCGGCATCGGCTACAGGCCGGTATTGATGATAGTGAGCAAGGAGGGTTTCTTTCCAGTTTTTTTGTTCACCAGGCTTCGACTTCATTTCCATGTTGTTTTGGGATGCGCAAGGTATTAAAACTTAGGCTTGAACAGTGGGTCCAAGCCTAAGAAAGAAAATGTTTTGAAATAGTAAATAAAGGTCAATTGCTATTAACTGTGACCGAGTACCACAATTCGTATTATCTTGAAATTCAGCACAAAAAAACGGCTTAGCTGCCAGAAAATCTCTTTTCGCCAAAATCGGGTGGTGCTGGTCGGCATGGGAGGATAAGCTTCCTCGTGGTAATCTCTGCGTAAATTATTCATGATTCAATGTTTAAAGTTCTGCGTTAAAAGTGAATTCTAATGGGGGGTATGCTGAAGGGTTTTTATTCAGGAACCAACCACCAAAATGGGTATCCTTTTGCTTTATGTAGGAAAAGATAATGCATGGTCCATTTGAGCCAATGACCGGCTAATCCGGGTTCACCCATGGTGTAGTTGATGTTTCGCCCCCACTCAGGATATTTTTCCCAATCGGGAACAATCGGATAAACGGTCATGGTTGCTGCGGCTCCGTTGGTCATACCATATCCGGCAGAAACGATGCAGGCTGCTCCCATTTTGCCCATCGAGGCACGGTGTTTTAGGTTGTGCTCTCCTTGTTTGATTAGATTGGTGATATTCAGCGCTACAATTTTACCGGAAACACCTGAGGGCATGCCTGTCCGAGGTGGGCTCGGGAAGATATTGGTTCCGTTGGGCGAAGCCATCGGTTTGGAGATTGGATGCGGCGGAGCAAAAGCAATTCCCGGTGCAAAGATGTTTGGGTAAGTGGGGTTTCGGTAGGTTTCCGGCCAATCGCTTGCCTTCCATTCTTCGTATGGTTTGGCGTTGTAATCGGCATCTACTTTCATAAACCCACTGGGAGCAAAGAGGGTAGAGGTGATGTCGTCGTTATTTTTATTGTAGGCTTTTAATCCTGCTCCTGCAAAACCCGGAATGAGCATAGCAAAGTCGAAATCGATTTGCTTTTTCTCTCCTTCGAGGGTTTCGTAATGAATCCTGTTTGGCTCTACCTGATAAACTCCGGCACGTTTCACCCAGTGAATATTATGTTCCAATAAGAAGGATTCAGCAAATACCTTGGTGCTGGTGATGTAACCACCTCGCTTAATGTAAGCTCCTCCCATTCCGAAATCGCCCAGCTCGTATTCGTTCGTCAACCAGGTTATCTCAGCCAGATGGTCGAGCTTGCGTTTGCGAATTTCAAAGGCAACATTTAAGATGTACTCGAAAGCTGCTCCCTGACAAGTAGCCATCGGGTGACCAGTACCTATCACAAAGCGTTGTTTCTCCCCTTTTTCCATTTTTTGGATGGCTTCCTGAAGTTCTTTCCAGGCGTGAGCTGCGTGGTCGTAACTACAAACCGAAACGGTATTATGTTGAGGCCCCAGGCCGGGTGTGCCCTCAAAGTTTAGCTTCGGTCCGGTGGCATTTACCAGGTAGTCGTAGCTCACTTCTTCTTTCTGCCCGCGTTTATCTTCCGAGGTGTATTCAATGCTCACAAATCCTTTGCTCTGCGATTCATTCCCTTCAGGGTGAATACTGATAGCCTTGGCTTGCTTGTAAATAATTTTCCAACGGTCGTAAACCTTGTGCAGTTTGAACCTTACCTGATCGACGGTCATACGCCCAACGCCTACCCAAATATTTGAAGGAATCCATTGGTAATAACTATTGGGAGAAACGACGATTACTTCGTGCTTTTTCCCAAGCTTTTTTTTGAGGAAAGCGGCTGCAGTGTGACCTGCTATGCCGGCTCCGAGTACTACTACAGTTGCCATGTGCGCTATAAATTAGTTAAGTTGAGTGTAGGCTTCGTTTTAAGAGACTTAGCCCTCCTAAATATAGCGGATTGAGGCAAATAATTACTCGATTGATGAAATATTTTTATCATCAGCCCTCAAAACAAGCTTGTTAATACAGGCGTGCAGCGATTGGCGGGCCGAGCCAGCGGGTGATGAACGAAGGGCTTCTTTTCCACCATGTCCTTAAATCGGGAATCGACTTGCGACTTGTTTGAAGGTCGTTGCTGTAATTCCAAACTAAGTCTACATCGGTTGTTTTCCATTGCCGCTTGAATTGGTGTACGCCCGACTCCCTTGTGCTGCGACCAAAAGAATAAATGCGGTAAGCCGATTGAATAGCGTCTTGAATCATGTGCCAATGAAGGTAGTAGGCAGGATAAAGGTGTTGGTGTGCGGGAAGCGTTGCAAACCAGCCATTTTCCAAAAATTCATCGAATCCCAGGTTGAAGGCGGCTCCGACAGGCTTGCCCCGATAGTACAAGACCCACACCGTGGCTTCGCCTGGCCGATAGTCTTTTAGTAAGCGGCGGAAAAAGTGAATGCCGAGGTGGGGACTTCCTAGTTGCTTGAGTCGTTTTCGATAAACCCAATGAAAATCCCGGAGTAAATTTTCTTGTTCCTCGGGAGGCTTTGTGCGGTCTCCCTTTTTTAATTCGAAGGTCTGTTGGCTTGCTTTCCGGATTTTCCGGCGCATGGAGTTACTGAATCGTCCTAGGAGGTTTTTTCCTGATTCAGGAAGAAGGAGCCATGAGCTAACTTTTTCGCTGTATTGTCCGAGAGTGTAAGTCTTGAAGGTTCGGATTTCCGATTGGGAAAAAGATTTGATGATGAAGAGATAAATAGCAGCCTGTTCATCTTGAACGGCTCGGTCGATTTGCACCGAATGATAGGATAAGTGGGGTGTGGAGACTTGTGCTTTACCTGCTTGATGTATCCAAAAAATAGCAAGGGTTTGACTGTTTCGAACCACTCGATAAAACGCGGCCGGAAAAGAAAAACTCTGCGCAATTATTTCGCTGAGAGCTGGATTATGGCAATGGGTGCGGATTTCGCAAGGGTTGATTTCCTGTGCAATTCGTCGATAGTCTTCTATCGAAATGGATTCGAGCAGATAAGCTTCAGCCAAGGAAAGGAGAGGTGTTGGTAAAGGAAAAGCGGCCATCTGCAAGTGAGCAGGATGGCCGCTTTAAAGAGTTTATAAACCTAATTTTTTAGCGATTTTTTTGGGGACGGCATCTTTGTGAATCAGGATGTTGGTGGTTTTGTAAGCAACGAAAGGTTTCGAAGCGTAGAAAAATCCATCGTATTCGTTCGAAGCTGCCCAACTATTTTTTACGTAATAATAAGGTGTTCCATTTTGGTCGGTAGCTGTTCCGACGATGTGCATTCCGTGGTCGTCGGTTGTTTCGTAATTATCGAATGCAATTTGACGCAGTTCTTGGGTGATTTCGAGTTCATCGCCGGGAGCTTCGAGTTTATAGAGTTGACTTTCTTTCTCTTTCGAGCTCATTTCTTGCCATTTCAATAATTCGGATCCTTCCAGATTTTCTGTTTTAACCGTTGGAACCACAGCAACTCCTTTTCGGTAGGCGAATCCTTTTTCGCTCACATCGCTGGCCCAAGCAACGGTGTAGCCTTCGGCTAGTGCATAGTCGATGGTTTCCATCATCTCGTCGAGGGGTACGTTGTACACTTGTCCGTAAGCCCAGTTGTCGGGTAGTTCGAGAATAAATGGCTCATAAAAAGGATGATGCGTAAACGAGGTGATGTACACATAGTCGTCCATGTTTAAGCCTAACTCTTTTGCAAAACTAGCAGGAGTATATTCTTTCCCTTGGTAAGTAAAGGTTTCCGGGTATTCGCCCAGATAAACATCGAGTAATCCTTCGAATCCTTTGTGCCAATTGGGCGTCAGTTTTTTGTTTTTGTTCTTGATAATGGCATCGACATAAGCGAAGAACACTTCGTCCATTTCGCCATGAATGTGATTTTCTTCGCCGATTACCAGACCACTATAAGCTTCTTCCGGAACAATTCCGAATTTTTTCCATACTAGACTGATATCGTGGAAAGCACCACCGGCTCCGAAATTAATTTTACCGTGCATCCGAACGTATTTTTCAGCTTTCTCGGAATATGCTTGACGCACAATAAACATATCGCTTAGGTCGAACTCACCTTTGTTCATGCGAAGCAATTCCGATTCAAAAAAGGAAAGGCCGGAAAAGCTCCAACAGGTTCCTGAACGGTGTTGGTCTTTAATGGATGTGTGCGGCAGGATCTCTTTGTTTTCGAATTGATAACCCTGAGCCATCGCCAAAATAGGGAAGGCGAGGATGAGCAGTAGTGAAGTAATTTTTTTCATCTGTCAGTATTAGTTTTAATGTTCAGTAGAAATAACCAGACTTTAATTTCTATAATGGTTAATAGTTTTTTGCCTACCTCGAAAAAAAACGAAATAGGTTTAAGCATTTTTTAGGTTGAAAACTTATCGATTTGCTTGTGATGCAATCTTGTTTTTAAACCATTATTGTGGTCACGAATGTAATAAAAAGCCTGTTTACGAGGAAGATGAAAAACGATCCGTGGATATGTTTTGGAATAGTGCTTCCATAATTGACTTATAAATCAAGACAAGTATTTCTTAGAAGAACCACATGGCAAGCACGAAAACCCAGAGGAAACCGGATATCCAACCACTGTAAACCTCAAAGGGTTCGGCTTTTTGAGTACGAAGGAGCACTGTTCCGATCAAACCGGCAATGAGAATGAGAAGGATCACTCCCCAATGGAAAGGGATATGGAGTTTGATGGCGAGAGCGAGGATGATGGCACTTGCACTTCCCCAGGCAACAAGATGCATGGAGGTTCTGCTAAACAGCAAAACGAGGGTGTGCACCCCGTAACTGAAGGCGAGTATAAGGGTTGAGTAGAGAATGTACTTCGAGAGGGGAAGTCTGTTTAACACATTCCAGGCGAAAAACAGGGAGAAGGTTACGATGCCGTAGTAGAGAAAGACCTCTTTTTTATTCCCTCCGAGGATTCCCGGAAGCATGCGAGAAAAGTAGAGGAATCCGAAAGTTAAGAGGGGAAGTATCACCGTGGCGAATCCTAGAATGTAATAAACGAGCCGTTTAATTTCGGGCGATAGGTAGGAAAGGTAGGACCCGGAAGAGAAAATGAGAAAGAGAGTCCAAAGGGGAACGGTAATAGGATGAAATAAGGAAAGTATGAGTTGACTCGTTTTGAATGTCATGGTGTTTATTTACAGTTCTTTGCGCAAACGGGCTACCGGTATATCCAGTTGCTCGCGGTATTTTGCTACGGTGCGTCGGGCAATCGGATACCCTTTTTCATTTAAAATATCCGCGAGTTTATCGTCGGTTAATGGTTTGCGCTTATTCTCATTATCAACGCAATCTTGCAGGATTTTTTTGATTTCGCGGGTCGAAACTTCTTCACCGGAATCGGTCATCATTCCTTCGGAAAAGAATGATTTGAGGGGGAAAATTCCAAAATGAGTTTGAATATACTTGCTGTTCGCTACACGGGAAATGGTCGAAATGTCCTGTCCGGTTTTGTCGGCAATATCCTTCAGAATCATCGGTTTTAGCTTGGTGTCGTCTCCTTCCTTAAAATATTCTTCCTGAAAGAGAAGGATTTCTTGCATGGTTCCGAGGAGGGTAAGCTGTCGTTGCCGAATCGCATCCATGAACCATCGAGCAGAATCGATTTTCTGCTTTACATAATTGAGGGTCTCTTTTTCCTGACGCGTTTTCGATTTGTTTCCGGCCAGGGACTCAAGCATTTCCTGATAGGTTTTGCTTATTCGTAAATCGGGTAAGTTTCGTTGATTCAAACTCAGACGAAGTTCTCCATCTTCGATATCGAGTATGAAATCGGGAATGATCGCTTGTAAAGTTTTGGCGGGTGTTTCGTTGTGCGCTCCACCCGGCTTCGGATTGAGCTTGACTATTTCATCGATGGCTGCTTTCAGAGCTTCTTCTTCGATAGAGAGCTGCCGGACAATTTTATCGTAGTGTTTCTTCGTGAATTCGTTAAAGTAATCCTCCAAAATAAGCTGAGCAATTTGGACCGATTCAGATTTCGGACTACGAGCCTTGATTTGAAGCAACAAGCACTCTTGCAGGTTTCTGGCTCCCACTCCAACGGGTTCAAGGTCTTGAATGATTTTCAAGACTTCTTCCAATTTGGGAACATCGATGAACCAGTTGTGGGTAAAGGCTAAATCGTCGGCAACAGCTTCCAGATCGCGCCGTAAATAGCCATCCTCGTCGAGGTTGCCAATAAGGTATAATCCCAGAAATTGTTCTTCCTCCGAAATGGGTCTTAGTCCTAATTGCGATGTGAGATGCTCCTGAAAACTCGATGATTCGGAATAGGGAATCTCGGTATGCTTGTCGTCTTTCGAATAATTATTTGCTTGTAGCCGATACTCAGGAATGTCGTCGTCGTCGTCGAGGTAATCGCTCAGGTCGAACTCGTCGTCGTTCGAGTCGTCGGCTTCTTCTTCATAGGTACTGTCCAGTTCATCGGCTTCGTTGCCTTCTTCCAGCGTTGGGTTTTCCTCTAACTCTTTTTTAATCCGTTGTTCCAACAATAGCGTAGGTAACTCCAACAGTTTGATTGTTTGAATCTGCTGAGGAGTAAGTTTTTGCAGGAGTTTTTGTTGTAGTTTTTGTTCTAACATAACACGGATTCAGGATAGCCGATAATCGTTTGGGATACCGTTTTTAAAATTCGGCATTTTTAGGCGTACGCGGAAAAGGAATTACGTCGCGGATATTGCCCATGCCGGTAACAAAAAGCATGAGTCGCTCGAAGCCAAGTCCAAAACCGGCGTGCGGAACGCTCCCGAACTTGCGGGTATCGAGGTACCACGACATTTCCTCGGTAGGAATGTGCATTTCGACCATACGCTGGTGCAGTTTTTCATAAACTTCTTCGCGTTGCGAACCTCCAACAATTTCACCAATGCCCGGAAAGAGAATGTCCATGGCACGAACGGTTTTTCCATCGTCGTTCTGTTTCATGTAAAAGGCTTTTATCTCTTTCGGATAGTCGGTTAGGATAACCGGTTTCTGAAAATGTTTCTCAACCAGGTAGCGTTCGTGCTCCGACTGCAAATCGGCTCCCCAGGCATCGACGGGGAACTGAAACTGTTTCTTTTTATTGGGCTTCGAGTTTTTAAGAATTTCGATTGCTTCGGTATAGGTGGTTCTAACGAAGGTATTCTCTGCAACAAACTTCAGTTTCTCGACCAGTTCCATAGGAGCACGGTCCTTTTCCGGTTTGTTCTTTTCTTCTTCTTTGAGTCGATTGCTCAGGAATTGCAAATCTTCAGGAGCTTGATCCAATACATACCGAATGACATATTTCAGCATGTTTTCGGCTAAATCCATATCGTCGTGAATATCGAAAAAGGCAACTTCGGGTTCAATCATCCAGAACTCGGCCAAGTGTCGGGTGGTATTGGAATTTTCGGCCCGGAAGGTAGGTCCAAAGGTGTAAACTTTGCCTAAGGCAAGGGCAGCCAGCTCAGCTTCTAGCTGTCCGGAAACGGTCAGGTTGGTTTCTTTACCAAAGAAATCTTTCGAGTAATCGATGGATCCATCTTCCCGGCGTGGCGGATTATCGGGCGGCAAGGTGCTAACCCGAAACATTTCGCCTGCTCCCTCGGCATCGGATCCGGTAATAATGGGTGTATGGATGTTGTAAAACCCTTGTTCGTTAAAAAATTGATGAATAGCAAAAATGAGGTGATGGCGAATCCGATTGATGGCTGAAAAGGTATTCGTTCGGAATCGCAGGTGGGCGTGTTCGCGCAGGAACTCTAAACTGTGCTTTTTAGGCTGAATTGGATACTCATCCGGGTTTGCTTCGCCGATTACCTCGAGTTGGTTTGCTTGCAGCTCCACTTGCTGTCCGCCTCCTTCACTAGCTGTAAGTTTGCCTCGTACGGCAATGGCTGCACCGGAGTGAACTTTATGAAGAATGGATTCCGGATGAACGGAAAAATCGAAGACCACTTGTAAATTGGCTAAACAGGAACCATCGTTCAAGGCTACGAAGCCCACGAATTTATTCCCTCTTTTGGTTCGAACCCATCCTTGCACCAATATTTCGGTTCCAATTAGTTCAGGACCTACTGTCCCTAATAGTTTTGCTATTTCTATTCTTTTCATTCTAAGGTATAAGCTAGATTTGAATTATCTCGGTAACTGTTGCAGTGCGCGCTCCAAACGAGCACAGGTTTCTTCTTTTCCTAAAAAGCTCATGATGTCGAATAAGTGAGGTCCTTTCGACGCTCCAACCAAACAAAGTCTCAAGGCGTTTAAAACGCCACCGGGGTTCATTTGTTTTTCGTGTATGTAAGCTTTAATCTTTTCTTCTAATTCGGTGCTTTCGAAGGATGCTTGATTTTTAATTACTTCCAGCACATCTTCAACCCATAGGGCAACATCGGAGTTCCATTTCTTCTTCACTACTTTTTCGTCGTATTCAGCAGGAGCTTCGAAAAAGAAGTAGCTCTCGTTCCACAGCTCAGAAAGAAAATTGACCCGTTCCCGTAGCAAATTCACCAGGTAAAGTGCCTGCTCGGAGCTCGCGCTGTGTCCTTTAGCCTTTAGCAATTCCCGAAATTGTTCGGCTAATTCTTCTGGCTTGTGTACTTGCATCCATTGATGATTAAACCACTTAGCCTTATCGGGGTCGAAGCGTGAACCCGACTTGCCAACTCGTTCAAGGCTAAAGGATTCAATGAGTTCATCTAGGCTGAATAGTTCCTGTTCGGTGCCGGGGTTCCATCCCAGAAGGGCTAATAAATTGATGAAAGCTTCCGGCAAGTAGCCGCTTTCGCGATATCCGGAATACACTTCGCCGCTGGGGTCGGTCCACTCGGTTGGAAAGACGGGAAAACCCATTTTGTCGCCATCGCGCTTCGATAACTTCCCTTTTCCCGTAGGCTTCAGTATTAAGGGTAAATGGGCAAAGGCCGGTTTCTCCCAACCAAAAGCTTCGTAGAGTAACTGATGCAAGGGAAGTGATGGAAGCCATTCTTCGCCTCGAATTACATGACTAATAGCCATTAAATGATCGTCTACAATATTAGCCAGGTGGTAAGTTGGCATGCCGTCCGATTTGAAAAGGATTTTATCGTCGAGACTAGCGGTGTTTACTTTTACGGTTCCACGGATGAGGTCCTCCATCACCACTTCTTCTTGTTCGGGCATGCGAAAGCGGATAACGAAGGCATCGCCTTGTTCGATTCGTTGGCGGGTTTCTTCGGGAGTGAATGCCAAGGAGTTTTTTAAGCTGAGTCTGCTTTTTGCATCGTAGGTAAAGGTTTCTCCCTTTTGTTCGGCATCCTTTCGCAATTGATCCAGCTCTTCGGGGGTATCGAATGCATAATAAGCTTTGCCTGTTTCGATCAGTTCTTGTGCATATTGTTCGTAAAGTGCTTTGCGATCCGACTGACGGTAGGGGCCATAATTACCTCCTTCGCGGATTCCCTCGTCGAATTGAATGCCGCACCAGGCAAGCGATTCGATAATGTAGTCTTCGGCTCCGGGCACGAAGCGTGTTTGATCGGTATCTTCGATTCGAAGGATGAAAGTTCCTTGATGTTTTTTGGCAAATAGGTAATTGAAGAGCGCGGTGCGCACTCCGCCCATGTGCAGTGGGCCGGTTGGGCTGGGTGCAAATCGAACGCGAACGGATGGTGTCATAAGAATGGATTTTCCGGCAAAGATAATAAACCGCTTACCTCGCGAAAAGCGATTTAAAATTAAGTTAAATCTTTTATACAAGTCGTTGTAAATGGTAGCTTTGCGGCGCTCGATTCAGGGTTTTTTCCCAATCATTCAACCGGTAAAAGCTGATGCTCAGGATGCCATTGAATTCGATGTGTCAACTTTAATGTCAGGTGTTTATTTAATTTCAACTCTTTTATGAATCTCAAATCTTTGTTCGTTCTTTTATTCGGGGTACTTACTCTAACCATCCAAGCTCAGCGTCCGCAGGGTTCCGGGCAATACAGCGGTGCTGTTGGAAGCGGTAGTATTAGTGGTATGGTCGTGGATAAACAAACCCAGACGCCCATGGAGTATGCCAATGTGGTACTCTACTCGGCAAAGGATTCAACGATGGTTACGGGAGCCATTACCAATGCTAAAGGAGCGTTCTCCTTTTCGGATGTTCCCTTTGGACGGTATTTTATGAAACTCATTTTCTTGGGTTATGAAGAAAGAACCCTTTCCCCCATCATGGTCAATCCTAAAAAAATCGATGTGGTGCTCGATCCAATCGAGTTAGAGCCCGATGCACAAAGCATTCAGGAGGTTGAAATTGCTGCTCAACGTTCAGAGGTTTTGTTCAAACTGGATAAAAAAGTGGTCACGGTTGGTAGTAACCTGAATAGTACTGGCGGATCGGCAGTAGATGCCCTCGAAAATACTCCGTCTGTCTCGGTCGATGTTGAAGGGAACGTTTCGCTAAGAGGTAGTTCGAACTTTAGGGTTTTTATCGATGGTAAACCCAGTCCTTTCTCCGGAAGCGATGCGCTCGAAATGATTCCGGTTAGTACCATCGATCAAATCGAAATTATCACCAATCCTTCGGCCAAATACGATCCGGAAGGTACCGCCGGAATCATCAATGTAATTACCAAAAAGAACTCGATGGACGGAGTAAGTGCCTTGGTGAACCTTACAGGCGATACTCAGGGAGCGTATGGTGGCGACTTCATTGTGAATATGAATCGAGGGAATGCTAATTTTTACCTCGGAGGAAATTACAATGAGCGGGTGATGATTGGCGAATTTCAACGCGAAACGCAAAACTATTTTGCCGATTCTACTTTTATTACCGAGGGTGATGGTGAACGAAAAGGTTCGCGTGGTTCACAAGGAATTCGCTTGGGAATGGACTACAAGATCTCAGCGTCGGATGATTTTTCTGCTGTGTTAACTTACGGTCGAAGAGGTTTTAACAGCAATCATGTAACGCGGTATTATGAATGGTCGGAACCTGGTTTCGATACCACCGAAAGTCGGGCCTTGGCTTTTGGTAGTCGCATGAATGAAAATGTACAGCTAAACCTCGATTACAAGCATCGGTTCAACAACGAAGGGCATGAATTGAAAGCAAGTCTTTCGACCAAAACCGGCTATGGTGAATCGCGCGATGCCTCGGAACAAAATGCTCTGGTTTCCGATGCGCCCATGAATACTATCGAGAATACCGAAGGCGGTGGGGATCAGGATCTTCGTATAAACCTCGATTATTCCCTGCCTCTTACCGGCGGAATAAAGCTTGAAACCGGGTATCAGAGCAATATGGAATGGCAAGATGAATTGTTTGGAGTCGAATTCATTGGTCCAACTGGTAGTTTCTTCCTCGATAGTACACTCGATAGTGAGTATTTGCGAAATATCCAGTCGGTTTACGGTATTTTTTCTCACGAGCTGAACCGTTTCAGCTATCAGCTCGGAATGCGGGGAGAATATACCGACCGATCGATGAAGAATCGCGATACTGGAGCTTCCTTCGATGTGAATCGTTTCGATTGGTTCCCAAGTATTCATGCTTCCTATCAATTACCCGCCGACCAGCAAGTTCAAGCCAGCTATTCGCGCCGAATTCAACGACCGCGAAATCATGAATTGGAACCCTTTCAAACCTATCGGGATGCCTTTACTATTTGGGCCGGAAATCCATCCCTGCTTCCCGAAATGACCGATTCCTACGAATTGTCGTATCAGAAAAAACTGGGTACTTCTTTCATCTCCCTCGATTTATTTCACCGAACCAATCACGATTTGATGCAGCGAGTGCGTCAGGTGTACGACGAAAATACGATTCTCATGACGATGGATAATGTAGGAAAGGATTATTCAACCGGCTCGGAGCTGATGTTTAATTTGAACCTGAATCCGTGGTGGAATTTTAATCTTTCGGGAAGTGGCTATCATTATAAAATTGATAGCGAATTGATTCAGACATACAACGAAAGCTTCAACTGGAATGCTCGCACCCGACAAACTTTCCGACTAGCTAAAAATGTTCGATTCCAATTAGATGGTTACTATGTAAGTAATTCGGTAACCGCACAAGGTGAGAGTATTGGCTTTTTCATGTTAGGCTCGGCGCTCCGAATGAATTTTCTGGAAAACCGGTTGAGCGTAACTTTTCAAATGCGTGATATCCTATATTCCGCCAAATGGGAATTTATCGATATTCAAGACGATTTTACATCGCGTGTTCTCTTCCGCCGGAATGGTCAGGTGCTACAAGTGAATCTGACTTATAAAATCAATAATTTTAAAGAAAGGAAGACTCCAAGGGAGGGAGGTGACGACGGAGGCGATATGGACTTCTAGTCACCTGAAAAGAAAAAAGACCGCTCGATACATCAAGCGGTCTTTTTCATTTTTGGAGGTCAGTAGCGGAGTCGAACCGCTGTACGTGGTTTTGCAGACCACTGCCTAGCCACTCGGCCAACTGACCCTAAGCGGGTGCGAATATAGAAAATCTGTCGGAATAATTCATGCCCTTGTGCTGCAAAACTTATAGCATCCTGAACGGATTCTGTTGGAATAAAACGCGATTTATTTGTTAGTGTCAGGATTGCTTATTGCATACGTAGCCAAGCAGTCTGCGCATAAACAATCCGAAAAATCCAATTGAAGCTGCTCGAGTGTTTCTTGTGTAAGTTGATAATTTGAACACCAACAGGACGATTCATCGGCTCCGCAAGTGAATGGCTTTCCGCATTTGGAACATTTTTTTGACTTCATAGAAATACGTTTTGATCCCAATTCAAGATTGGGTTTTATTCGGAAATTTTTTTCTTGGTTCTCTTTTTTTGAATTTGATGCTAAGATCACATCCTCCCATTTTCTTCAACAGGCGATGCAATTTTAGTCTCAAGCCAGTCGCTCCTTCCAATCTTTCCTCTTCTTTGTAATGGCTATGCTTACGCTTTCTATTTTCCCGCCTAAGGGAGGATTCATTTTTTCAATCTCAAGGCTGGTTTTGATTAAGCCGGGAAATGATTTGAAAAAGCGATCGATAATCCGATTAGCCAGAGGCTCTAGTAACTTCGACGGGATGTCCATCTCCTCTTTGATGATTCGATACACCAATTGATAATCGATAGCGTCGCTTAATTCGTCTGTTTTAACGACTTGGCTAAAATCGGTTTCTAAACAGGTGTTTACACGGAACTGATTGCCTACCACTTGTTCTTCGGCAAAATGGCCGTGGTAAGCATAAAATTCCATATTGTTTATTTTTACTTTTCCTTTCATGATTTCAGGTTAAATGATTGTTCAGTTTACAATCAATTGTTCTTGACTTCAATAACTTCGTTTCCTTTCCTTCAGTTTGCTTAAAGCATGAATGTAGATCGCATCAAGCTTCATTTAAGGTGCAGCCATTTCATAAAGGGTTCGAGCAATATTTCGTTCACGGTCTACAATTTCATAGAAGGGTGATTGGAGACTTTCGTAATATTCCATTTCCTGTCCGTATTGAACCCGAAGGCCCTCTTCTAATTCATCGGCTAATGCTTCGTTGCCGGCCAACCGGGCAACCCGGATAAAAGAAATAGCATTGAAGTCGAGCGGAATTTTGTCCGACGGCATTATCTCCAGGTTTTTTCGAATCAGGTTCACCGCTTTTTCCGCTTCTCCTTTATTCGCTAAATCCATCGCCACTCGGGCAAAAACTGTCCGCAAATCGATAATTTGCAGCACGCGCTTCTGATGCTCATCCATGAGGAAGCCTTCCGACTCCATATTACCATATTCATACTCATTCATCAGCCGATCGTAAAGCACTTCCGATTCGATTCGACCGATGGTTTTGTCCGGATTATCGGAGCGAATGGGCACAAGTCGATAAGCTAATCCTTCTAATTGCAAGAAGGGGTCGAGGTTCAGGTAACTGTTGTCGGGTGCCGAAATAGCAAAATAAATAGGACGCTCCCAGGCATTCTGAGCCAAGATATCGAGCATCATCATTTCATTTTTGATAAGGGAGCTTTTCCCAATTTGCCAGTTGATGGAAGGAAGGATCAACGCTTCATCTTTGGGTTTTACCGTTCCATTTGCCAATACTTTGGTTTTATCGACCGGTAAAGAAAACTTCTTACCGGGAAGGTAATGTAGCTGGGTTTCCCGATTAACCCGATACATGGATTTGGGGTCGTCGCTGGCAACAAATTTTAATAATTCGCCGAGATCCCGATGCGATTTAAGCTGGTCGAATACAATGATTTGGTCGCGGTTTCCGGTCGTGATTTTTTCCGGTTCAAAACTAAGTTTAATGGGTTTCGAATCGTAATACTGTTGTCGCAATTGGTTAATGTACCAATCGACACTTAATAAACTCATGTTCACGATGCGCACGTCGGTACGGAATCCTTCAACCTCTTGAATGTACCACAAGGGAAAGGTATCGTTGTCGCCAAAGGTGAAGAGGATTGCATCTTTTTCGCAACTGCGAAGGTAGTTCTTTGCAATGTCGCGGGCTAAATATCGTTCCGACCGGTCGTGATCGTCGTAGTTTTCGGCTAACATGATTCCGGGAACAGCTGCGAGGGCAATTGTTCCGCCTAAAATGGGTGCGATATTTCCTCGCATAAACCGCCCCAGTAGGTCGATTAACCATAAGGTTCCCAAGCCTATCCAAAAAGCAAAGGCATAAAAAGAACCGGCATAGGCATAATCTCGTTCCCGCGGCTGATAGGGCGTTTGATTCAGGTAAATTACAATTGCAATACCGGTGAAAAAGAAGAGTAAATTCAGAATTATAAAAGACTGCTTATTCTTTTGGTACTGATAGATAAAGCCGACGAGTCCTAGCAGAAAAGGCAACAAGAAATAGGTGTTGCGGGAGGGGATGTCTCGAAAGTGGTCCGGAAGTTTTTCCTGGTTACCTACCAGGATCTTATCTAAAAAGGGAATCCCGCTAATCCAGTTTCCGTGCAAGGAGCTACCGAACCCTTGTTGGTCGTTCTGACGTCCGGCAAAATTCCACATGAAATAGCGAATGTACATGTGACCTATCTGGTACTTGAAAAAGTATCGTAGGTTCTCGCCAAATGTAGGCTTCATAATGATTTCGCGTTCGCCACGGGCATTGGTAGTTTGAATGGGCGAACCCTTTACTTTCCCCCAGTTTTCATATCCGGTAATATGACTTGGCTGACGGCTCCACATGCGTGGGAAAATGGTCTCGAATCGTTCGTCAAATTCATATTCTTCCCGGACATTTGTTTTTACATACCGTCCGTTCTCCGCGCGATAGGTAACGGAGCCAGGCACAACCGCTTTAATGGGTGTGTTGTAGAACTCTCCATAAAATAAGGGCCGGTCGCCATACTGCTCCCGATTTAAGTAACTGAGTAGAGAGAAAACATCTTCCGGATTATTCTCGTCGAGAGGGGGATCGACAAGGCTTCGAATCACGATCATGGTAAAGGAACTATAGCCTATCATGATAACCGTAAAGGCAAGCAATACCGTGTTGAGCAGGTGTTTTTTTCGGAGGTAGGTCCAACGCAGCCCATAAACGATAAAGCCAATAAAAAGAAGAGCAAAAAACAAAACTCCCGTGTGAATCGGTAATCCAAAGCTATTGACAAACAACAGTTCGAACCAAGAGGCCACTCTTACTACTCCTGGGATGATTCCGTACATTATACTGCCGAGGATAAGGATGGCTATTCCGCTCGCCGCAAGCACTCCCTTAAGGCTGACCGGGTACTTTTTAAAATAAATGATGAATACAAGTGCCGGTATGGTTAATAAATTGAGCAAATGGACTCCAATGGATAAGCCCATGAGGTAAGCGGCTAATATGATCCATCGTAGGGAGTATGGTTGGTCGGCTTCGTCTTCCCACTTGAGGATGAGCCAGAATACCACTGCCGTAAAGAGCGATGAGAGGGCATACACTTCTGCTTCCACTGCCGAGAACCAAAAGGTATCGGAGAAACTATAGGCTAACGCTCCCACCAATCCGGCGGCAATAATGCTAATGGTTTGGGAGGCTGTTGGAATGGTGGTTGGACTAATGAGCTTTCGCGCTAAATGCGTGATGCTCCAAAAGAGAAATAAAATGGTAAAGGCACTTGCCAGGGCCGATAAAATGTTAATGCTAGCAGCTACCTGCGATGGATCGGAGGTGAAGATTGCGAAGAATCGGGCCAGTATCATATAAAAAGGAGCCCCTGGAGGATGCCCCACTTCGAGCTTATAGGCGGTAGTGATAAACTCACCACAATCCCAAAAACTGGTAGTTGGTTCTATCGTAAGAATATAGCTAATGGCCGCTACGAAAAAACTTAACCATCCAAACAGTAAATTATAGCCTTTAAATCGCTTCATTATAGTTGGTTTCTAGTTGATTATCAATTGATGATAGGAACAGTAAAAAAAGACAAAAAACACCGCCTTAAAAAATTATTTTTTGAATTTGAAGTTTTCATTTTTTTTGTAGTTTCGCAGCGCATTTGAGGTTGATTGTCCGATGGTGTAACGGTAGCACTGCAGATTTTGGTTCTGCCTGTCAAGGTTCGAATCCTTGTCGGACAACCACTAGAAAACCCGGCGCTGATTTTTATCAGACCGGGTTTCTTTTTTCCTAAAAATCCCTATATGTTAATGCCATTTGCGCACCTTTTTGCGTACTCATTCTTTTCTTTTTTAATGGCTGAGTTTTATAAATGGTATCCAGTCGGTCTTTATTAAGAAGAAGGCACTAACTAGGTTTTTACCTATTTCAAATGTGTTAGCCTTCTGCTTTTTGCTCAAGCATTTTTTCTACACAAGATGAAAATGTTGCTCGAGGAATCAAGGATACTAATCCTCCTCCTCCCTCCTCTGTTTCCAATCCGAAAGGATGTTGTCAAACAGTCCACCGCATAGTCGATTGATAGGGAAAACAGGCCTCACAAACCAGCGGTCTTTTTATATTTGTATCGTCATACTGCCCTGTGGTGTAATTGGCAACACCCTTCGTGTTGAGCGAGGAGATTATTGGTTCGAATCCTTTTGGGGCAGCAAATAAAAAGCTCGCATTGATGCGGGCTTTTTTTTTGCCTAACTATTTCCCAAAACTGATTTGTTGGCTCTTGGCTCTTGGCTCTTGGCTCTTGGCTTTAGGGAGGCTATTGGCTAGTTCGTTTTGCAGGTTTCTCCTTGAACTAAAATGATTGCTACGCGCCGGGAGCCGCAGAATGCTAAACCAAAACGGTCAACCATATTTAGGGACAGACAGTCGTTCACTGTTCACTCCCGATAGGCTCCGCCACCGGGATCTCCGCTGCGCTCCGACGTTCACCGTTCACTTTAATAATGTTCGCGGAGGTTGAAAAAGAACGCAAAGGTTCGCGCAAAGGGCGCAGAGGACCCGCGAAGGGCGCAAAGCTGTTCCCTTGAACTGGAATGAAAGCCACGCGCCAGGAGTCGCGCGGCAGTTCGTTGTTGC
>CALGAK010000034.1 GCA_937954085.1 uncultured Bacteroidota bacterium | reverse complement strand
CGCGCGGCAGTTCGTTGTTGCCACGCGCCGGGAGTCGCGCGGCAGTTCGTTGTTGAGGAGCCGTGCAGCAGTTCGTTGTTGCGGAGTCGCGCGGCAGTTGGTTGTTGCCGACTTTCGCCTCTTCGTCTAGTCGCCTCTTCGCTGAAGTCGCTAAAGTCGCCCCTTCGGGAAGTCGCCCATTCGCCCAGTCGTTCACTATTCACCGTTCACCGATCGCCGTTCGCCGTTCACCGAAAGGCTGTGCTATCGGGATCTCCGCAGCGCTCCAATTTTCACTCTTCACTTCAAATTTACTTCTTCACTAAACTTTCGAGGGTTACGTGCAGGTTCTTGCCTCGAAGGTTGCGCGCTACGATGATGCCATCGCCATCGATGAGAACGTTGCTGGGAATACTGCTTACCTGATAAATGGCAGCGGCTTCGGAACGCCAATGCTTTAAGTCGGAAACATGATAGGGCCAAACCAATCCGTCGGCCTGGATAGCTTGCTCCCAACGTGCCTGATCGCGATCGAGTGACACACCAAAAATGGTGAAGCCTTTACCATTCTTAAAGTTTTTTTTGTGGTATTCGTTGTAGGCCTCGACTACATTCGGGTTTTCCCGACGACAAGGACCGCACCAACTGGCCCAAAAATCGATTAAGACCATTTGTCCGCGTAAATCGGATAACTTAATAATCTTACCGCTTACATCGGGGAAAGCTAATTCGGGAGCACGATTCCCAACTTGCAATCCTTCAACTACCTCGGAGCTCTCAGGGGCTATTAATCCTCCTTCGATTCCATCGGATTTATTAATGAATCCTAATGCAATGAATCCAAAAACCACAAATAGGGCAATAAGCTTTACTTTATTCATCTTCCTTACTTTAAAACGGTTAAACGCTGTTGATTGAAACTGGTTGTTTGCTGGGAAATTTGCCCGCAACTGGAGTGTGAATTGCTCGCTTAATCGATGCTACTCTCCAATCGGCATGAACGTTCCCGAAACCTTGCAAAAATAATTTTTAATCCGTGGCAGGAAAATTATTTTGCAATTCCGGATGCAAAAATTCCTTAATACTGATTTTATTTCACTTCGACCTCTAAATCCCAGTTTGATTTCACTTCGATGGGTGTTTGTGGATAAAACACAGGCTCCGGTTTAATCTTCTTCCAAAAGTCGCCGGTATCCCATTTCCCATTTGCATTTTGATCTTCGATTAGCCGGAGGGAATATTTCCCGGGTTGCAAATATTGGAAGTTGTATGATCCGGTTTCATTCGCTATTTGTTCTCGGATCATTTTCGATTTATCGTTCAGTAATTGAATGATATACGGAAACTTATCTTTCGATAAAAGAACCTGCAGGTTGCCGTAATAATCGGCTGCCCGGATGGAGAACCGAATGCCGGTGCTATCGTTCGTAATGCCGTAATAATCAGTCCAGGCGAGGCTGTCGAGAAGGATCTCGTATTGTTCGCCGGGTTGAAAATCAAATTGAATAGCATACTTCCGTTTGAGCAAACTGTCCTGTTCAAGCGCATAGGGATGATCGACCCAGAGGCTGTCTTCCAATCGTTTGAACGACAGGTAAGTGCTGTCGAAATGGAGGAGAGGACGTTCGGCGGTTATGCTCAGGTTCTGGTTCAATTCGAGTGAACCGGCATTTCTGACGTTAAACTGTGGTTGAAGTGGGGGCAAGTCTTTTTTCTCTTTCGAGCGGTAAATGAACCAAATACTGTCGGGTTGGGCTGTAGTATTTCCGGTGCTGTCGGTAAAAACATGTTGGAGGATGCTTAAAATACTGTCTTGCCGATAAAGCATGGAATCGACGAGCCATGCGCGGAGGGTGTCGCGTTGCAAATTCACTTCGCTTAAAAAACTTTCGGGTCCGAAGCCTGGGAATTCCAGCTTGAATTCTTCTGGGTGGGGCTGGTTAAAGGCCCATTCGAGGAGCATGGCATCGATACGCGATTTAGATAGCAATTTTCGTTCGTTGGGCGAAGGGATAAAGAGGAGTAAATCAACGCTGTCGGGCTCAAAGCGAGTTACTTCCTGAATGCGGATGCTGTCGCGGTAAAGGGAGTCTGGCCCAAGGTGGAGGGAATCGGCCAAGGCAGGCAATTCTCCTTCGGCATGCTCATGATGATGATCCTCGTTTTCGGCGTGCTCGTGGAAATGTTCGTGTTGACTCTCCTTATGGTTTTCTTGTGCTGCGATACTATCGGCGAGGGAAAGGCTATCGGTTTCGATTGATATACGGAGGGTATCGATTTGAATATCGCGGTAGGCTTTGGGTTGGATAAAGCTATCGAGGAAGGCAATCGATTCGTCGGGTAAATCGAAAAAGTAGTTTTGATTTTGATCGACTAGAGCGACCAGCTGATAGCTTGTATCGGCAAGGTTTCGGATGGTGTAGGATCCATCTTTCAGACTACGGGCTACGTAATAGGGAATAGTCGATTTGACTACTGAGTCGTGCAGATTCTTGTAAAGCATTACCACTGCTCCTTCGATGGGTTCGAGGGTAAATGCATCGCGCAGTTGTCCCTTGATTTGAAGGGAATCGATGATGGGTCCTGTGGCAAAAACGTATTGAAAATCAACGAGTAGATTCCCTTCGTTATTGTCGGCTATTCCGCTTCCGAAATTGATGGTATAGGTAGTATTTTCAGCTAGTTCGGCAACCAGGTCAATTTGAATTTTTTTCCCTTTGAACTGAATGAGCGGTTTCTCGGTCATGGGAGGAGAGATGAGTAATTGTTTGTTCAAATCTTTTTGAACGATGAACTCATCAAATTCCAGGGTGATTCGCGATGCGTCGAAGTTTACGGAGAAATTAGGCGGATCGGATTGGAGGAATTGCGGGGGAGTTTCGTCTTTGGGCCCTCCATCGGGCATGCCAATATTGGCGCAGCGAATGAGCAGAAAAACCGAGAGCAGGATCAAAGCGCAACGGCCCCATAGGCGATTGCTTAGCCGCTGAGTGGTAAGGCTTTCAAGCTTATTCATTGCTTCGGAGTTTGGGATTATTCACATGCCGGTTGGCATCGCGGATATTCTTCTTTTCGAAGTTTTTCTGGAGGGCAGTGGTAAGATCCACTCCTGTTTGGTTTGCCAGGCAAATCAGTACCCAGAGCACATCGGCCATTTCGTCGGCCAAATCGTGTTTTTCATCTGTTTTAAACGATTGATCGCCATAGGTTCGCGCCATGATGCGCGCCAGTTCTCCCACCTCTTCGGTTAGGATAGCCATGTTGGTTAGTTCGCTGAAATAACGTACACCAACGCTTTTAATCCACTGATCGACTGCTTGTTGAGCTTCTTCAATTGTCATGGTAATGATTTGAATTTGCCGTGCAAAGGTAGTGAAAAGAGCGGGTGAAGACAGGTGGGTTTGGGGAAAGAATACTCAGGCTGATGGATCTTGTCATTTAGGGAATTGTAAACGTTTGTTTTTGCATAGGTGAGTTTAGGTATTAAAAAACCTAACTGAAATGATAAGGTTGAGGAAATCTTGGATTAAGCTTTTTTTGGAGATCAATTCAAACAATTTTGAAAAAGACAGGTTAATTGTACCTGATTGCTCGAAATGATAGTAATGCTATCGAAATTAAAAGCAGTAATATCAAGTGGTTTTAAAATAAAGATGTTGGGTTTTGACATCCCAAGCGAATGATGTAATTTTATGGAATATAATGAAATGCCAACTATGACTCCAGTTCTCAAGCCCTCCCAACGATTCTTTCGTTTGCTGGCTGGCTTTCGCACCGAAATTCTTTACCTCTATTTTTATGCGCTGCTGGCTGGGCTTGTTTCCTTGTCCTTGCCCCTGGGTATGCAAGCCATTATTCAATTTGTAATGGCCGGACAAATGAGCACTTCGCTGGTTTTGCTCACGGTAATGGTCGTAGGAGGAATTGCCATTAGCGGGTACATGCAGGTGATGCAATTGTGGGTGGCGGAATATGTTCAGCAGCAAATATTTACAAAGGGTGCCTTTGAGTTTTCCTATCGTATTCCTCGTATCAAACTGGAACTGATGCAAGAGCGATATCCGCCGGAGGTAATGAACCGCTTTTTCGATGTCCAATCGATTCAGAAAGGAACAGCAAAGGTCTTACTCGATTTCAGTATTGCCTCGCTGCAAATGTTTTTCGGGCTCATTTTATTATCGATCTATCATCCGCTCTTCATCGCTTTGAGCGCTGTGCTTGTCCTTGCACTGTATCTTCTTTTTAAAACAACCGGTAAGCGTGGTATGGAAACCAGCTTGAGCGAGTCGAAGCACAAATACCGCATCGCTTTTTGGTTGCAGGAAGCAGCGCGAGCTATTACCACTTTTAAAGTGTCCGACGAAACCGATTATGTTAACAAAAAGCTCGACGAACACGTCAGCTCCTACCTCGATTGCCGCAAATCGCACTTTAAAGTACTCGTTACTCAGTTTTCAGCCATGATTTTCTTGAAAGTGTTCATTGCTGCCAGTTTACTGAGCTTAGGCATCTATCTCGTTATATCCCAGCAAATTAACCTGGGTCAGTTTGTTGCCGCCGAAATCATTATCCTTTTGGTTTTAAACTCGGTTGAAAAGATTGTCATGAACATGGACATGATTTACGATTTGCTTACTTCGCTTCAAAAGGTTGGAGAGGTAACGGATTTGCCGCTTGAACCGGAAGGCGAATATAATTTACAGAAATCTACTACCGACGATGGTATTGCTGTTTCAATTCATCAGGTCGATTTTACTTATCCGGGGACGAAAGTGCCGGTTCTGTCGAATTTTAACCTGGAGGTTCGTCCGGGCGAGCGAATTGCGGTAACCGGTAAGCAAGGAGGAGGGAAAAGTACCTTTATCAAGCTACTTGCCGGTTATTACGCCAATTACACGGGGCTTATCAAGTTCAACGGGATTCGTTTGCAGAGCATTAATCGAGGAACCCTGCATCGTTGGGTCGGGGAATTTTTACCTACCGAAACGATATTCCACGGAAGTATTCTCGATAACATTACCGTAGGTAGGAATATTAGCAAGGACGATTTACAAAAAGCTATCGAACGAGTGGGCCTGGAAGCTTATGTCGACACCTTTCCCGAAGGCTTGAATACGGTTATGCTGCCGGAAGGGAAGCGCTTGTCGCCTCACTTAAAGACCCGCATTTTACTGGCTCGGGCCATTATTCAATCGCCTGGTTTATTGCTGGTTGAGGATAGCGGGATACCCGACTCGCTAAGGGAAAGCTTTAACGAGCTTTTGTTGAATGGTCCGTGGACTTTACTCGTAGTTACCGACGATAAAAATCTTCAGGCCAGTTGCAATCGGGTTATTCAGTTTAATCAAGCGTCGAATCTTTAACCTTCAGAACACATTATGCTAAACTTATCTGATAACAGAGTCGGCACGAAAATTAGCCTTTCCAAATACAAGGCTTTTCGGATCATTGGATTGGCTCCAGGAAAAAAGATTGGTCGCGTTTTACTTTTCTTTTTCATCCTGAGTATCATCACGTTGTTTTTACCCTGGACACAAAATATACGGGCCAAAGGTTATTTAACCGGACTTAAGCCCGATCAGCGCCCACAAGCGGTGCATTCGGTTATTGCGGGGCGTATCGAGAACTGGTTCGTTCAAGAAGGCGATTACGTTTCGCGCGGCGATACGATTTTACATATCTCGGAAGTAAAAGAAGAGTACTTCGATTCCTTGCTGGTAAGTCGCACAGCCGCACAGGTGGGTGCTAAGGAAGAAGCCATTTCGTCCTACCGCATGAAGGTGGAAGCCTTGAATCGGCAAATTGATGCACTCGATAAAACTCGAATCAATAAACTGGCTCAGGCCGAAAACAAACTCATACAAGTTCGCTTAAAGGTGCAAACCGATAGCATCGAGATAGAAGCGGCTCAAACGCGCCTTCAAATTGCTCTCGATCAGTACAATCGTGCGAAATCGCTTTTACAGGAAGGCTTGCAGGATTTGAACGAGTTTGAACGCAGGAAGAACAACTATCAGGAGGCTCAGGCCAAGTTCGTTGCTGCCGAGAACCAACTCTTAAGCTCTCGCAATCAGGTTGCCAATGCGGAAATTGAACTCTTTAGCATCGAAAATGAATTTCAGGAAAAATTGGCAAAGACCCGCTCCGATTTGTATAATTCGCTTACCTCGCTCTACATGGCCGAAGGGGAGCTGAACAAGCTTCAGAATAGCTTAGCAAACTACACATGGCGCAGTGGCTTATACTATATTTTAGCTCCTCAGTCGGGTTATGTAACTCGTGCTGCTAAAACCGGTATTGGTCAGCTTATTAAAGAGGGCGAGGAAATCCTCAGCATCATGCCCGATAGCATCGATCTGGCCGTCGAAATGTATGTTCGCCCCATCGATTTACCACTCATTCACCCAGGGAACAAGGTCCGTTTTCTTTTCGATGGATGGCCGGCGGTTTTCTTTAGCGGATGGCCCGATTTATCCTTCGGTACTTTTGGTGGCGAAGTGGTGGTTATCGATAATTTTGCCACACCCGATGGGATGTTTCGTGTGTTGGTGTCGCCCGACCCCAACGATGTCTCCTGGCCTTCGGCATTGCGCGTGGGTAGTGGAGCACAGGGAATTGCACTCTTAAACGAGGTTCCCATTTGGTATGAAATCTGGCGAATCTTAAGCGGCTTCCCTCCCGATTATTATTTCCCGGGTAAAAACGGTTCTAGCACCAAAGAATAAGCGATGAAAACAACCAATTCGATCAAACTGTCGATGTTTTATCCGTCTGTTTCGCTTCAAAAGTGCTTGCTATTCATTGGCTTAGCGCTTTCGTCGGTCTTGTTGCAAGCTCAAGATACCAGCCTGGTATTTAGCCCGACGCGCTTTTTCGAAATGGTGTATCGCTTTCATCCTCAGGTGAGACAAAGTGCCATTGCCGTTGAACTGGCCAATAGCGATTTGCTTAAGGCGCGCGGAGCGTTCGACCCGAAGCTGGCTTCGGATTATCGTTCGAAGAACTACCAGGATGCAGCTTACTACGATTTATTGCAGGTAGGTTTGAAAGTGCCAACTTGGTATGCTGCCGATCTGTTTGCCGGTTTCGAAAATAATGCGGGCGATTATTTGAATCCGGAGCAGGTGGTTCCGGAAACGGGCTTACTCAAAGCAGGGATAAGCTTGCCGGTTCTGCAGGGCTTGCTAATCGACGAGCGGAGAGCTACGGTAAAACAAGCGCGCATTATGCAGGAAGCATCGGAGGTGGAGCAGCTGAAAATGCTGAACGATCTATTCCTCAAAGCCGGTTCAACCTATTGGAAATGGCAACAATCCTATCGGGAGTACCTGGTGTATTCCGAAGCTGTGGAAATTGCTTCGGAAATTCTCGAAGCGGCCACGCTTTCCTCTCGCTATGGCGACCGGGCAGGAATCGACACTCTTGAAGCCATGATTCAGTATCAGGATTGGTTGCAGGCGCAGACGGAAAGTTATCTCAAATACATCCGGAATGGATTGGAGGTGGAAAATTTTTTATGGGATGAGGAAGGAAGGCCCTTGAATTTTGAACGGGATATGTTTCCCGATTTGCGCGAGTCGGCTCTCCATGTGTGGCAAAATGAAGAAAGCGTTCCGTTGACTCGTGCGGAAAATAATCCGGAATTCAGGCTCATCGATTATAAAATGAATGCCTTGCAGGTGGAGCGATCGTGGTCGAAAGAGCAGTTCAAACCACAACTGAATTTGAAATTCTATGCACTCAATGAGCCGGTCGTTCCGGAAAGTTTTGTACCACGAGGCGAACAAATCGGATTCGATTTTGAGTTTCCGCTCTTTTTGCGGAAAGCACGGGGCGAAGTAGAACGCTTGAACCTGGAATTAGAGTCCTTGCAATGGTACCAAAATGAACAGGGTTTAAAGCTTCGTAACCTCCTGGCGAACTTACAAATTGAAAATGAGCAGTTAGCTGCCATGATTGAATTGCAGCGTCAGCAGGTCGATAATCAGCAAGTATTGTTGGAGGCAGAGCGAACGAAGTTTATTCAGGGCGAAAGCTCCATTTTCCTCATCAACCAGCGCGAAGTGCAATTGGTAAAAGCGAAGCTAACCTTGTATCGGTTCGAAAACCGGGCACAAAATAACTTGCTCGAACAATGGCATACGAGTGGCGATTTGAATCAGAAAATGCTGGAAAAACTGAAGCTTACTCCCTAAACAGTTTTATAAGCGAATGAATTTCAAATAGGCTGACTTGTCGAACCCGGTCAAGTGGATCCAATAAACCCCGCTTGCTTCCTGTTCAAA